>NZ_AMXB01000002.1:0-203596 GCF_000310125.2 Thauera sp. 27 | reverse complement strand
GCTTGCGCGCCCAGGCCGGGGCAGCGCCGGCGGCGCGTGCGGCCGAGCGCAGCGAGGCGGCAGGGCCGACGCTCGAGTCGCTGGCGACCGGCGACGAGCGCCTGCAGCGGGCGATCGACCGCGCCCGGCGGATTGGCGGCAAGGACATTCCGCTGCTGATCCAGGGCGAGTCCGGTGTCGGCAAGGAGTTGTTTGCGCGCGCTTTCCACAACTCGAGCGCGAGAGCGGACGGCCCCTTCGTACCGCTCAACTGCGCGGCCATTCCCGAGCACCTGATCGAGTCCGAGCTGTTCGGCTACGTTGGCGGTGCGTTCACCGGCGCGCGGCGCGAGGGCGCGGTTGGCAAGGTGCAGCAGGCCCATGGGGGGACGCTGTTCCTGGACGAGATCGGTGACATGCCGCTGGCCATGCAGACGCGTTTGCTGCGCGTGCTGCAGGAACGCAGCGTCACCCCGGTCGGGGGCATGAAGGCGATTCCGGTCGATATCTCGCTGGTTTGCGCGACTCACCGCGTGCTGCGTGATGCGGTGGCGAATGGTGAGTTTCGCGAGGATCTGTACTACCGCGTCAATGGCCTGACGGTGACCTTGCCGCCGCTGCGCGAGCGTAGCGATGTCGGCACGCTGGTTGACCGCTTGCTGCGTGCCGAGGCGCAGGACTCGGGGCGCGAGGCGATCTCGATCAGCGCCGAGGTGCGGCGCTTCTTCGAGACCTACCCTTGGCCGGGCAACATCAGGCAGCTGCACAGCGTGATCCGGGTCTCGGCGGCGCTGCTGGAGGATGATGAGGACGAGATCGAGTCGGTTCATCTGCCCGAGGAGCTGTTCGGACCCGAGCCGTTCGTTCCCACCCAGCATGGCGGCGCGTCACCTGCGCCGAGCGAGGGCGTGTTGCCGCCGAGCGAGCCCGGTGTTGCGCGCAGCCTGGATGAACTCGAGCTCGAAGCGATCGCCAAGGTCATGCAGGAAGTCAAGGGCAATGTCTCGGCCGCTGCACGCAGGCTGGGCGTGAGCCGCAACACGCTTTATCGCAAGCTCGGGCGCATGAGCTGAAGTTCGGTGTCGGCCAGCCGGCTTTTTGCCATCTCATTCCGCGTCGGCCGAGCGCTCGGGGACGGGATGCCGGAACCACATGCGCCTCAATACACCCTCGCCGTGAACGGCGTGCTTGATGACGGCTGCCACATGAAGGGCGACCAGGGCGGCAAGCAGGTTCGTGGTCCAGACATGGACGATCTTCAGGAATTGGTAGGCCTCGCGATTTTCGGGACCCCATGAGGGCAGCGAGAAGAGCCCGAAGAAGTCTATTCCCCAGCGTGAGAAGTTCGTTCCCACATATCCGCTCAACGCCGAGCCCAGCAACAGCAGGTACATCGCAAGGTGGCCCCAGGTAGCCGCGCGGTGCTGCCAGGGCGGGAGCGTTGCCGGCAGCGGCGATGGCGAGAACCGCCTGCGCAGCATCGTCAGCAACAGGATCATGATGAGCGCAAGCAGGCCGAACGACTTGTGAAGGTTGAAGAAGTAGGCGCGCTCGGGTGTCCTCTGCGGGATGTCGACCATGTACCAGCCCAGCGCCGCAGCGGCGATGACGAGAAGGGCGAGTAGCCAGTGCGATGCCACGAAGGGATTCGGATAGGTCTTGTTCATGGAGTTCATTCCGGGACGATCCTCTCTGGTGTGCGTGTTCGGCGCCAAGGACGCTGCTTGCGAAGGCTCACTCCTGCCCTAGCAGTCGAGCAGTGCGTGAGACAATGCGCTGCATGAGCGCGCGCGCGGCGTCTCCGCCTGCGCCGTGCAGCGAAGGCGGACGGTAAGCAAGGACGGCCGCGGCCTCGCCCTCTCGCAAGGTGTATACGGCGATCGACAGTGGGCAGAGCGCGATGTGCTCCCTTGCCTCGGTCACCAGCGCAGCGGCGACCGGCGCGCTGCAGAAGGTGAGGATCTCGGCCTCTGCATAGAGTCCGTGTGCGTGGCCGAGGTCGGCCGCGGTGCGATCGAGCATGCGGGCGAAATGACTCTCGACCGGCCGTGCAATGCCCTCGTTGGCGATGGCTTCGGCGAGTGCCTCTCGTGCATCGGTGAACTCGACAGCAACGAAATGGCGGGTGACGATACCCTCGGCATTGCCGTCTGCGCATGCGGCCAGGCCCGGGGTGAGCACGGCAAGCGCCATGGCAAGGCGTGCGACCCGGAGCAGGCTTGCTGTGGCGCTGGCAGGCGGCGAGTTGTGCAGGTCGGGCAAGTTCTTGCTCCAGGTGCGTTTGTTGCTTCTGACGTATGTGGCCTTCTTCGCCCGGAGACGAAGTAAATGCGTTCAAGAACCAGTCTTGCCCTGGCGCTGCTGCTCCAGTCCTCTGTCGTACATGCGGTCGGGGAGGCAGAGCTTGCCGAACTCGTCGAGCGTCCGAGCATCGGCCTTTACAAGGCCTATGCCGAGTTCAAGATGGCCGACTACGACAGCGCGCGCCGCATCTGGCAGGCGCTCGCCGAGCGCGGCGTGGCCGAGGCCTGGTTCAATCTCGGTATCCTGGCCGAGGACGGACTGGGCGAACCGAAGGATGCTGCGCTTGCACTGGAGCGCTATCGGCGTGGTGCCGAGGCGGGTTCGGTGAAGGCGCAGTACCGCCTGGGGTTGCTGCATCTCGACGGCCGCCTTGTTGCAGCCGACCTCGAGCAGGCCCGGCATTGGCTTTCCCTTGCGGCAGGCGCGGGAGACGCGGAGGCTGCGCGCAGGCTCGAAGCGCTCGACGCCGGCCATGCGCGTTGACGCCGGCGCCTCAGTCGCGCCGGCCGCCGCTCAGGGCGGCCTGTTCCGCTGCCGGGAACAGGTGCACCACGGAGCGGCGGAACTCGGTGTCGACGAGGGCAAGCTGGGCAAAGCGGGCGGGGATGTCGAGCGCGAAGACTTCGGTCATGTCCATTCCGGCCTCGGCCGCATCGCGCATCGTGCCGGCCAGCCATTCGAGGTAGTCGCGGGTCTCGTGCACGGGGGCGAGGCTGGCGCTGACGTCGCCGTGGCCGGGCACCCAAAGGCGGGCTGGCAGGCGCGCAAGCTGCTCTAGCGCGGCGATCCAGCGCGGAATGTCGGCATGTGGCGTGGTCGGGGCGCGGCCATTGAACAGCAGGTCGGCGGCGTACACCGTGCCGCTGTCGTGGTCGACCACGACGAGGTCCGCCGCCGTGTGCCCGCCGAGGGCGAGGAACTCGACATCACGCCCGCCGATGTCTTGCCTGCCCGCGCTCAGGGCGCGGGTGGGAATGACCACTTCGGTGTCGCGCATCCAGTCGCCATTGAGACGATACATGTTGTCGTTGAAGCCTTCGCCCTCGCTGCGGATGCCGGCGATCGTCTCGGGCAGTGCAGCGAGCGTGTCCTGCGGGAAGGCCTGGTTGCCGAGGAAGTGGTCCGGGTGGTGGTGGGTGTTGAGCGTGAGCACGACGGGTAGCGGCGTCACCGCGCGGATGGCAGCCAGCATCTGTTCGCCATAGCGCCGCGACGGGCCGGTATCGATGACGATGACCCCGCTGCGGCCGACGATGAAGCCGGTGTTGACGATGTTGCCGCCGTTGTCGAAGGAGAAGTCCTCGCGCAGGCCGACGATGACGTAGGCGCCGGGGGCGATCTCCTGTGCGACGAGGCCGTAGTCGAAACTGCTGCGCTGCTGGGCAGCGAGCGGCAGCGCGATGAGCAGGGCCAGCAGCAGGCCGGCGAACGAAAGAGGGTGCCTCATCGTGTCACCCATGCATCGATGCGGTTGCCGTTGTTGTCGCGGCCGCTCACGTGGAGCCTTCCGCCGCTTGCCGCCTCGGCCAGGTCGATGGTGAAGCTGGGGTTCTCGGACACCGGCTCGAGCGGCTGAATGCGGCTGAGGATGCGGCCGTTTTCGTCGCTGATCACGATGTCCTCGATGTGGAAGGCCGGAATGCCGGCCGCGAGCCCGGTGTCCATGGGGTGGATGACGCGCATGCGCAGGCGCTCGCCGCCATCGATGCGCGCCCACAACCGGCCGCTGACCTCGTTGAGGCGTTCCTGCCATTCCGGCGAGCCGGAGCCGACCGAGGGCAGGGTGCAGCCGCCGCCGGTTGCAGTGACCCAGGCGCCGCCCACCCGCCAGACACCGTCCACCGTGCGTGCGGCGACCCTCACCGGGGAGGATTGCTGCAGCTTGAGGCGGAAGCCGAGCCGCGCCTGTGCGGCACCGGGCTCGAAGCGCAAGGCCTTGAGAATCGGGTTGAAGTCGGCGAAGACGATCATCTCTTCCACGCCGGGCAGCGCGCTGGCATCGACCGTGATCGGCACATTGAGCGAATCTTCTGCCACCAGCGGGCCGCTGACGCTGATGCGCGGGTCGAACACGACCTCCTGTCCGTCGAAGAAGGCCTTTGCCATGTCTCCCCAGCGTGGTGAGTTGAGCGGGTCATTCGCCGTCTGCTCGCCTGCGGGGGCGGCGACAGCGTATGGCAGGCCGAGTGCGAACGTACCTGCCCACAACAGGCCGGCAAGAACAAGGGTGTGGCGGATCATGCGGTCTCCTCGTTGCATGGGTGCGGCGCCGGAAGGTGTCCGGGCCGCCCCGTTGCGTGTTTTGTGCCTGTCGGGCAGCAAACGTCATGCCAAGCTCCGCTCATGTCGTCGGGGGCGGTTGATCTGGCGTTTTGCCGCAGCGCTGCTCCAGCCGGCTGCGTGCAGGGCTGTTCCGAAGCGCAACGATTGTGCCCAAGTGTTACATCCGGCGTTGCTGCCTGGGCAGGCGCTGGAACACCGGAGCGCGTGATTTGGAGCCTCCCCGATGCTGGCATGGCGATTGCAGTTGTCCATGTGTCCGGTCCGGGTCCGTGCCGGAGAAGAAGTGGATCAATAAACCATACGTCCGAGAGACACCAAGGAGGAGTCGATGATGAGCAAAATCAAGCGCCAGCGTGCCCTACCCGTGATGCTGACCGCGCTGACCGTGGCGCTGGCGGGCATCGGTAGCGCACAGGCCAAGGGCGTGACCGACGAGGACATCCTGAAGGATGCGGAGTTGACCCACCAGATCGTCACGCACGGCCTGGGTACCAAGGGTCAGCGCTACAGCCCGCTCAAGCAGATCAATCCCGAGACGGTGCGCAATCTGGTGCCGACCTGGGCTTTCTCCTTCGGTGGCGAGAAGCAGCGCGGCCAGCAGTCGCAGCCGCTGATCCATGACGGCAAGATGTTCGTCACCGGGTCGTACAGCCGGATCTACGCGCTCGACGTCAAGACCGGCGCGAAGCTGTGGAAGTACGAGCACCGTCTGCCCGAAGGCATCATGCCCTGCTGCGACGTGATCAACCGCGGTGCGGCGATCTATGGCGACCTGGTGATCTTCGGCACGCTCGACGCCCAGCTCGTGGCGCTCAACAAGGACACTGGCCGCGTGGTCTGGCGCGAGAAGATCGACGACTACAAGGCCGGCTACTCGATGACCGCGGCGCCGCAGATCGTCAAGGGCAAGCTGATCACCGGCGTGTCGGGCGGCGAGTTCGGCGTGATGGGACGCGTCGAGGCCCGTGACCCGCTCACCGGCAAGATGATCTGGATGCGTCCGGTGGTCGAGGGCCACATGGGCTACACCTACGACAAGGATGGCAAGGCGATCGAGAACGGGGTGTCGGGCACGGTCAACGCGACCTGGCCGGGCGATCTGTGGAAGACCGGTGGCGCCGCCACCTGGCAGGCGGCCTACTACGACCCTGACGTCAACCTGATCTTCATGGGTACCGGTAACCCGGCGCCGTGGAACTCGTGGCTGCGTCCGGGCGACAACCTCTACTCTGCGGCGACGGTGGCCATCAACCCCGATACCGGCAAGATCGTCTGGCATTACCAGAGCACCCCGCACGACGGCTGGGACTATGACGGTGTGAACGAATTCATCTCGTTCGAGTACAACGACCCGAAGACTGGCAAGCTGGTCAAGGCGGGCGGCAAGGCCGACCGCAACGGCTTCTTCTTCGTCAATGACCGCGCCACCGGCAAGCTGCTCAATGCCTTCCCCTTCGTGACCCAGATCGACTGGGCCAAGGGCATCGACATGGAGACCGGTCGCCCGATCTGGAACGACGAGAAGCGCCCCGGCAACCCCTTCCTGGATAGCGTGAAGGATGCCGGCAAGGGCGAGGTGGTGTTCAACGCGCCGTCCTTCCTGGGTGGCAAGAACCAGATGCCGATGGCGTTCAGCCCGGACACCGGCCTGTTCTATGTGCCCTCCAACGAGTGGGGCATGGACATCTGGAACGAGCCGGTGAGCTATAAGCGCGGCGCTGCCTACCTGGGCGCAGGCTTCACCATCAAGCCGCTGTACGAGGACTACATTGGCGCCATGCGCGCGGTCGATCCGGTGAACGGCAAGATCGTGTGGGAAGTGAAGAACAACGCGCCGCTGTGGGGCGGTGTGCTGACCACCGGCGGCAACCTGGTGTTCTACGGCACGCCCGAGGGCTACCTGAAGGCGGTCAACGCCAAGACCGGCGAGGAAGTCTGGCAGTTCCAGACGGGCTCTGGCGTGATCGCCCCGCCGGTCACCTGGGACGACAACGGCGAGCAGTACGTCGCCGTGGTGTCGGGCTGGGGCGGCGCCGTGCCGCTGTGGGGTGGTGACGTTGCCAAGCGTGTGAACTTCCTCGAGCAGGGTGGCATGGTCTGGGTGTTCAAGCTGCACAAGAACTGAGCTGCAGGCCGTTTCCCATTGCCGGTGAGAAGCCCGGCGGCGCAAGCCGCCGGGCTTTTGCCGTGAACGCTGCGGCGGACGGACTCGGGAGCGTTGCCCAGTCGTCGCATGGGTTGCGGGCGTCATCGCGGGCGCGTCTCGATGAAGGCCTGGATTGCCCACGCCTCTTCGGTGGAGATCAGGTCCTTCCAGGCCGGCATGTGACGGATGCCGAGCCTGAGCTTGCCTTCCTCGACCGTCTTCAGGAAATAGACGTCTGCGTCCAGATGGCAGCGCTGCTGGAGCCCGGGGTCCGTCAAGCGCCGGCAGGTACGGCCGATGTTGCGCAGGTCGGCGGCCGGCCCGGGCTTGGTGGCGCCTTCGCCATGACAGCTCGCGCAATGCCGAGCGTAGTGCTTCTCGCCGCTGGCGATTGCCTCTGCCTGACCGCGCAGGGGGTTGATGCGCTCGGCCTTGGGCTCGTCCGTGGCCTGCCGTTGCGGCGGCGTCGCGCAGGCGGCCAGGGCCGCGACCGAGAGGGTGGCGATCAATCGGAGCGTGTGCGCCCAGCCGCCTGTCTTCACCAGTCGTGCGGGCATTTGTTGCACCCCTTCATGTAGGTTTCGTTGAAATTGGTGAAGCGTGTCAACGCGCCGTCGAGGTCGGCGTCGTCCAGTTCGGCGCTCTGGAACTTGGCCTCCTGAAGATCGGCGCCGACCAGGCGTGCGCCGCGGAAGCGTGCGTGGTTGGCGCGCGCGATCTCGAGTCGCGCGGCGCTCAGGTCGGCATTGGTGAAGTCGGAGCGCATCAGCCGTGCCGCTTCGAGATCGGCGCCCACGAAGCGCGCACCGACGAAGGAGGCGACCGGGGCGTTCACCTTGTTGAGGCGGGCGCCGCTGAGATCTGCGCCATCGAGGTTCGCGCCCGCGAGATTGGCGCCGCGCAGATCGGCGCGGACCAGATTGGCTCCGCGCAGGTCTGCGCCGGCAAGATTGCGCCCGACCAGGTCGGCATGGCGCAGGTCCGCACCCGGGCAGCGGGTGTAGGGCCAGATGCCGCAGCCATTGATCTCGTGGACCGGCTCCGGTCCGGCCTGAGCGCTCGATGACATGAGGGCGCCCGGCAGCACCGCACAGCCGAGAAGCAAGCGCAGGGCGTGCCGATAGCAGGTGTGGAACGTGTTCATGGTGTGTTCATCCGTGAGGTGTCGCGGGCCAGGGAGGAGGCTGGCCCGCGACCGGTCTGCCGCTTCAGTGCCTCAGCGGCTTGCCACCTGCTTGGGCAGCTTGAACACCCAGACGCTGCCGCCCTGCGTGACCTGCTTGGTGAGCTCGGCCATGTCGCCGCCCCAGAGCGGAACGGCGCCGCCGTAGCCGGACTGGATCGCGATGTACTGCTCGCCGTCCATCTCCCAGGTGATCGGGCTGGAGACGATGCCCGAGCCGGTCTGGAACTTCCACAGCTCCTTGCCGCTACGCTTGTCGAAGGCCTTCACATAGCCGTCGGAGGTGCCGGTGAAGAGGAGGCCGCCGCCGGTGGTGAGCGTTCCGGCCCAGAGCGGGAAGGTTTCCTTGTGCTCCCAGGCGATCTTGCCGGTCAGCGGGTCGATGGCGCGCAGGATGCCGACGTGGTCGTCGAACAGGCGCTTGATGCGGAAGCCTTGGCCAAGGTAGGCCGAGCCGGCCTTGTAGTGCACCTTCTCGGTCCAGTAGTCCATCGCCCAGTGGTTGCCGGGGATGTAGAACAGGCCGCTGTCGGGGCTGTAGGCCATGGGGTTCCAGTTCTTGCCGCCGAGGAAGGGGGGCGAAACGAACACGGTCTCGCCCTTTTCCTGGCCCTCTGCGACCGGCGGCGGGCGATTGCCCTTTTCGATCGGCTTGCCGGTGCTCAGGTCGAAGCCCGAGGCCCAGGTGATGCCGTCGACGAACGGCCAGGCGTTGATGAGGGCGGTGGGCTTGTTCGGGTGGTCGGCTCGGGCCGCGAGTTTCTCGCGGTCGGTGACGAAGAAGAAGCCGTTGCGGTCCGCATGCGCGCCGGCCTTGACTTGCTTGCCGGTCTTCGGGTCCTTGTATTCGAAGAGGATGATCTCGTTGTTGCCGGAGAAGTCCCAGGCGTCGTTCGGGGTGTGCTGATAGAAGCCCTTGAGTTCGCCGGTGGCCGCATCGACGTAGGCCTGGCCGGAGGTAAACAGGCTGTCCCAGTTGCGCGGGTCGTCGCCCGGGGGGGTGCGCGCCCAGGTGTTCCAGGGTGCCGGGTTGCCGGCGCCGATCACGATGGTGTTGGTGTCGACATCGAAGCTTGCGCTCTGCCAGGGGGCACCGCCGCCATGGCTCCAGGCTTCGACCTTGCCAGTCTCGCGCGTCGGGTCGTTGGGCCAGGAGGGGGCCTTCGGGTCGCCGGTCGGCGTGCTGGGCTTGCCGTTCAGCGTGCCCATGTGGCCTTCGACCATCGGGCGCTTCCAGATCTCCTCGCCAGTGTCCGGGTCGCGGGCGTAGACGTGGCCGATTACGCCGAACTCGTCGCCCGAGTCGCCGTGGATCAGCATGACGCGACCGGACTCCTTGTCACGCGCGATCGTGGGTGCGCCGGTCATGGTGTAGCCGACCTTGTGGTCGCCGAACTTCTTGCGCCAGGCGACCTTGCCGGTCTTCTTGTCGAGCGCGACGATCGCCGCATCGAGGGTGCCGAAGAAGATCTTGTCGCCGAAGATGACTGCGCCCCGGTTGACGACGTCGCAGCAGGGGCGGATGTCGTCGGGCAGGCGGTGCTCGTAGCTCCACAGTTGCCTGCCGGTGCGGGCATCGATCGCGAACAGGCGGGAGTACGAGGCGGTGACGTAGAGCACGCCGTCATGCACCAGGGCCTGGGCTTCCTGGCCGCGCTGCTTTTCGCCGCCGAAGGAGAACGACCACGCCGGTACCAGGCCGGCGACGTTCTTGGTGTTGACGTGGGTCAGCGGCGAATAGCGCTGGGCCTTCAGGCCGAGCCCGTAGGTGAGCACGTCGCTCGTCGTCTCGTGGTCGCGGACGATGTCGTCCCAGGTGACGGTGCTTGCTGCCAGGCTCGACGCCGGAAAGGCGACGGCGAGCGAGGCCGCGAGAGCGGCCATCCGCAGCGGGCGCAGGACGGGGGTTGGAAAATGCGTGCGAGTCATTTGTTGGCGTCTCCTGTTTTATTGCTATGTGGCGCAGACCGCCTGCGCCATTGCGGAGCCAAGTCTGCGGGCCGGGGGCGTCGATCGCCCGGGCGGTCTTCCCGATGAAGCCGGGAGTTTTTCCCGAGCTGGCATGTGACTTGCGTAGCCCGAGGCAGCTAAGGAGCATGGGAGAAGGCGGAATGGATCTGCGGGCGAGGCTGGTTGGCGGCTTGGTCGGGTACTTCGTGCTCTTGATCGTGCTGGCCTGCGTGCTGATCGCGCTCGCATTGCGTGAGGACGTCCTCGAGGAGGTGGACGCTTCGTCCCGACTCGTCGACCTGATGCTCGCGATGTCCGATGCCGGCGAGCATCGCCTGGCGCGCGTGGAGTCCCTGATTGCCGAGGGCGGTATGAGACATCTGGCGGTCACGCTCGAGCGCGACGGAGAGCCTGTTGCGCAGGAGGCGGCGGCTGGAGGCGTGCCGCGCTGGCTTGCAGCTGTCCTTCCGCACGCGGTGTTCGACCTTGCCGAACAGCGCATCCGGATCGACGGTGCGACGGTGGTCATCAAGCCCGATCCGGCGAGCGAGACGAGCGAGATCCTTGCAGAGTCTGCGCGCATGCTCGGGCTCTTCGTGCTGTTCGTGTTCGTGGCCGGTTTCGCCGCCTGGCGCACCGTCGGTTTGGCCCTGCGCCCGGGGGTGGAGCTGGAGCGAGGGCTGGTTGGCCTGCTCGATGAGACTCCGCGCACGCTGCCGGCCTTCGAGCTGCGCGAGTTCGACCGTATCGCGCGAACGATGGAGTCGATCGCGCACGAACTGGCACTGGCGCGCGAGGCCGAGCGGCAGATGGGGCGACGGCTGATCCAGGTCCAGGAGGCGGAGCGCCGGGCATTGGCGCGCGAGCTGCATGACGAGATCGGCCAGACCCTGGCGGCGCTTGGTCTTGCAGCGGCCTACATCGAGCGCCATGCGGGGACGGCTGAGCGCGAGGCGATCGCCGACTGCGGGCGTGAGATCCGCGAGGGCGTGGCGACGGTCTCGGGCCAAGTGTCGGGCATCCTCAAGCGCCTGCGGCCGCATGGCCTCGATGAGCTTGGCCTGCTGGAAGCGCTCAACGACCTGCTCGATTTCTGGCAGGGGCGTCAGGGTACTGCGGCGATTTTCGCCCGGTTGCCGACAGCGCTGCCGGCCCTGCCCGAGGTGGCGGCGCTGTCCATCTATCGCACGGTGCAGGAGGCGCTGACCAATGCGCATCGGCATGGAGAGGCGACGCATGTGGATGTCGAGCTTGCCGTCGCCGGCGCCTTCGTGGCGCTGCGCATCGAGGACGATGGCCGCGGCTGCACCGAGGAGCAGCTGTCGAGGTCATCGGGTGGAGTGCTTGGCATGCGAGAGCGCGCACGCATCGCCGGTGGCGAGCTGGTATTCGAGAAGGGGCGTGCAGGCGGGCTCGCGTTGCGCCTGCGGCTGCCTGTCGCTGGATTGGAGGAGGGGAGACATGATCCGATTGATGTTGCTGGATGACCACGCGCTGGTGCGCACGGGGTATCGGCGGATGTTCGATGCCGAGCCCGACATGAAGGTGGTCTGCGATGTGTCCGGGGCGGATGAGGCTTGTGCCTGCCTGCGGACGCACGAGATCGATGTCGCGCTGGTCGATCTGAGCCTGCGCGGTGCGAGCGGTATCGATGCGATTGCGCGCATCCTCCAGCGCGATCGCAGTGTTCGCGTGCTGGTGCTGTCGATGTACGACGAGCCCGGCTTCGTGCGCCAGGCGATCCGTGCCGGTGCGCTCGGCTACCTGACCAAGAATTGCGCCCCCGATGAGCTGATGGCCGCCGTGCGCGCGGTGCATTCGGGGCGGCGCGTCCTTGCCGAGGGGCTGGCGCACTCGACCATGACCGCAGCCTTCGATTCGGAGGTGATGCTCGAGCGCCTCACGCCGCGGGAGTTCGAGGTGCTGCGCTTCGTAGCCAGTGGCGACCCGGTTGCAAGCATTGCCGAGTCGATGCACCTGAGCCAGAAGACCGTGCTCAACCATCTGTCGGCAGTCCGCCAGAAACTTGGCGCCGAGAACGACTTCAGGCTGCTCCACCTTGCCGTGAGGCATGGCCTGGTGAGTCTGGGAGAGCAGTTGCGGGCCTGACCGATACGTGCCGAACCGCAACAGATGCTCCATGCCGGATGCTCCACATGCCCGGTGTGAAGCCTCGCTGAGGCGTCTGCCCGCGGGCCTGTTTCTTGCAATTTGGCAATCGGGATTGTTGCCCCTTGAATATCCGCACCTTGCAAGGATGGAATGATGAAGATGAATGACCCAAGGATCTCTCGGTTGATGGTGGCGGTATTGTGTGCCGCCGGTGTCACAACGGCCGTCCACGCAGGCGAACGCGCGACGCCGCGCGAGGCGCGGGCGATGTTCGAGCAGGCGGTCGGCTACATGGAGCAGAACGGCGCCGAGGCAGCCTTCGCGGCCTTCAATGACCGCACGGGCAAGTTCGTGCGCAAGGATCTCTATGTCTTCGTGATCGACGACAAGGGGGTCTATCACGCCAGTGGTGCTGCGCCCGAGGCGCTGGTGGGGCTGACCGTGCTCAACACCACCGACGCGGCCGGTAACCCCCTGTTCCGCGAGATGATCGACACCACGCGGGTGAACCAGGAAGGGACGGTGCGCTACATGTGGCTGAACAGGGTGACCAACAAGGTCGAGCCCAAGGTGAGCTACGTGCGCAAGGTGGGCAACTACGTCGTCGGCGTTGGCTACTCCGCACCGCGCGCCGGTGCAGACGATGCCCGCGCGATGCTGGAGCGTGCGGCCAAGCTGGCCAAGGAACAAGGCCATGCGCGTGCGGCAGCAGCCTTCAACGACCGGCGTGGCGAGTTCGTGAAGAACGATCTCTACGTGTTCATGATCAACATGGACAGCGGTCGCTTCGAGGCCATGGGCATGAATCCGGCCCTGTCGGACACCGATGCACTGGGCTTGCATGATGCAGCCGGCAATGCCTTGGTGGCGGAGATGATCTCCAAGCTCAAGGATGCCGAAGAGGCGACGGTCGATTACGTCTGGCGCAATCCGGTGACCAATGCGGTGGAAAACAAGCGCTCGTATGTGCGCCGTGAAGGCCGTTCGCTGATCGGCGTCGGGCACTACATCGAGTAAGTCGAACAGATGCTCCGCTGCGGAGCATTTGTTCCGCAGCGGAGCAATGGAGCAGGGGCCGATAGGCCCGCTGTTCAGGGCAGGCGGTGGGTGAGGCCGTGGTCGGCGAAGATTCTGGCCAGCGTTCCCGAGCGCTGCAGTTCGGCCAGTGCGTTCGACAGGGCGTCGGCAAGCTGGCCGCTGTCCTTCTTCACGGCCATGCCGAGCGGCCATGGCCTGATGCGCAGTTCGGGCATCCCGAGGGGGTCGAGCGCGATGTCGCCGCCGCCGCCGATGGCGCCCTCGAGTTCGGTACGCGTGCCCATTGCAGCCGCAATCTCGCCGCGGCGCATGGCCTCGACTGCTGCGGCGAGGCTGGGGAAGTGCACGATGTTGGGCTGCAGGCGGCCATCCAGGATATGGAGCAGGAAGTCGCTCGAGTGGGTGTCGAGTTCGACGCCGATCTTCTCCGTGGTGAAGACTTCGAAAGTCTCAGCGACCGAATTCGACGGCTGCGGTACGCGCTCGGGCAGGCGCGCCATCGCCAGTGTCTCGAGGTGATAGGGACCGAAGATGCGTACCTGCGGGTTGATGGTCGCGAAGTGGTTGTCGACCGGTACGTGCAGCATCACGTCGCCCGGCTTGGTGCCGAGATAGTGCCCGCGCCACACCATGTTGCGCAGGTCGTCCTTCATGTCCTCGTCGGCCGGGAACTCGACAATCTGCGGCTGCAGGCCGAGGTGCTCGGCAAGCGCACGACCGAGCGCGATGTCGACACCCTTGCCTGCAGACGAATAGGGCGGGAAGTTTGCGTAAACCGCCACCCTCAGGGTGCCGGGCTGCTGCAGTTCGAGCTCGGCAGCTGCCGCGGTGGCGGGCGGGATCAGGCCCGCGAGGGCCAGGGCCCCCGCGGCGCGCAGAAAGCGTCGGCGCTCATTGTTGCTCATAGACCGTCTCCAGCCAGGCACGGATGGCCCACATGGCTTCCTGCGACAGGATACCTTCGAACGGCGGCATGTATACCGCACCGTTGCGAGTGACGCCGTTGCGGACCTTGCCGATGTAGAACTCGTCCATGTAGTCGTCGTGCTCGAGGTAGCGCAGGTCGGGCGCGATGCCGCCCGATACCGCGCCCAGGCCGTGACAGCGTGCGCAGTTCTGGTTGAAGGCCGAGTCGCCGATGCGGATCGCGTCGGCGTTGCCGCGGTAGGGGTTCTTCTCGACCCATTGTTCGCCCAGTTGCGGCAATGAACTGGTATCGACCGCCTGCGGCACCACGTCGCCATGTGCGTGTGCCAGCGTTGCCGCGGCAACGATGCCAAGGCTTGCCGCGCCAAGTGCGAAACGGTTGATCAGTGTCTCCTTCAAGGTACGTGTCTTCACCTTGTGTATCCTCTTGTGCGTGGTTCGATTGGGTGCGTGTTTCCGGTGCCTCCGGACAAGTCTTGCACTGCAATCGCCGTGCCACCCAATGCTCGAAGGGGTCTGAGCCAGGAGTCTGGACGGCTTGTGGGGTGAGGTCGGCTGCGAGGTGCTGGCAGGCTTTGTGCTTACATTCGGGCAAACGGAGCAGTCGATTTGTTTCGAAGCGAATCAAATGCTACGTTTCGAACCGAAGCACTAGAAAAGATGGCGGCCTGTCGGTTGTTCCGGCAAGGCGGCCCGGAGGAGACGTGATGGCAACAGAGCATGCGCTGGCGCAGCCGGTGGCGCGCGAGTATCGCCTGCAGCGGGCGCGCAGCCAGTTCTTTGAAGAGGGGGTTCTGCCCGAGGACGGTGTCCCGGAGCAGATCGTGGATTCCTGGGTGCGTTGTCGCGACTTGGGTCTCGATCGTGCGTCCAGTGAGGCGAGGGACCATGCGGACCGGTTGCGGCTCGCCGAGGCGCGCGACCGCAGCGCCCGCCTGGTAGAACACGCCAGCGGCGTTATGGAGCATGTATTCGAGCAGATCCGCGCCTCGGGCAGCCTGGTGATCCTGTCCGATGCGCGCGGAACGATCGTGCATAGCCTGGGCGATGCCGAGTTCGTGGATAAGGCCAGTCGCGTCGCGCTGCAGCCCGGGGCATGCTGGAGCGAGGCCGCGCGTGGCACCAATGCGATCGGTACCACCATTGCGGCCAGTGCGCCTACGGTCGTGCTCGGTGGCGAGCACTTCCTCGATCACAACGCCTTCCTGTCCTGCACGGCTGCGCCCATTCTCGATCCGCGCGGTACCTTGGCGGGCGTGCTCGATGTCTCGTGCGACCAGCGGGCACACCAGCGCCACTCGCTCGGGCTGGTGCGTCTGTCGGTGCAGCTGATCGAACGGCGCCTGTTCGAGACCGAGTTCGCCAACGAGATCCTGGTTGCCTTCCATGAGCGTCCGGAGTACGTCGGCAGCCTGCAGGAGGGGCTCATCGCGGTCACCGCCGATGGCATGGTCGTGGGTGCGAACTCGATTGCACGCGAGTGGATCCACCGGCGGCTGGAAACCGGGACCGGTGGTACCTTTGCCGAACTGTTCCGCCAGGGGCTGGGCAAGATCGCCGACCGCGTCCGCAGTTCGAGCGATGCCCTGGTCCGGCTCAATCTGCGCGATGGCTCCGATCTCTATGTCCAGCTGCGCTCGATGAGGGCGCACGTCAGGTCGGCCATGGACGCGCCGGCAGCGGCCGATGGGGGGCGCCCGGCCGTGCTTGCGGAGGCTGGGGGCAATCGGGCGCCTGCTGACAAGGGCAGGATCGTGCTCGAGACGCTGGCCACCGGCGACGCCGGGATCGCGCGTGCGGTCGACCGGGCGCGGCGCATCCTCGGCAAGGACATTCCCCTGCTCATCCAGGGCGAGTCGGGCGTGGGCAAGGAGTTGTTCGCCACTGCGTTCCACAACAGCGGACCGCGCGCCAGCGGGGCTTTTGTCGCCCTCAACTGTGCGGCGGTCCCCGAATCCCTGATCGAGTCGGAGCTCTTCGGCTATGTGGGCGGCGCCTTCACCGGCGCGCGCAAGGAAGGCTCGATCGGCAAGATCCAGCAGGCCCACGGCGGTACGCTCTTCCTCGATGAGATCGGCGACATGCCCCTGGGCATGCAGGCGCGCCTGCTGCGCGTGCTGCAGGAACGCTGCGTGACGCCGGTCGGCTCGTTGAAGTCGATCCCGGTCGATATCTCGCTTGTCTGTGCCACGCACCGGGTGCTGCGCGATGCCGTGGCGCGCGGGGAGTTCCGCGAGGATCTCTATTACCGGGTCAACAGCCTGACGGTGGCGCTGCCGCCGCTGCGCGAGCGCAGCGACATCCGCTGCATCGTGGACCGTCTGCTGCGGCTGGAGGCTGCCGAGGCCGGGCGTGGCGAGCTGAGTATCGGCGATGACGTCATGCGCTTCATCGAACGCTATGCCTGGCCGGGCAATGTCCGGCAACTGCACAACGTGATCCGGGTTGCGGTTGCGCTGCTCGACCCCGACGAGGACGAAATCCTGCCTTCCCATCTGCCCGAAGACCTGTTCCTGGCCGACCCGGTAGATGACGCAAAGCCATCCCCGCAGGGGCCTGGCCCCGGCATGCCGCCGGCAGTGGCGGCGACGGCTGGTGGCCTGGCCGCGCTCGAACCCGGCGCGCGCAGGCTCGATCAGCTCGAGGTCGAACTCATCGAGCGAGTGATGCGGGAGGTGGGCGGGAACCTGTCGGCTGCGGCACGCACCTTGGGCGTCAGTCGCAACCGCCTTTACCGCAAGCTCGGACGTGCGGGGGCGCGGCAGGCGGCAGGAGGGTAATCCCGGGTTGACCTTCGTCTGGCACGACATATGCTCGTAGCTGCATAGGCGACTCGGTTCCCGAGTTGCTTGTGGGTGGCTCGGCAGCCTCCAGGCCGATGACCACGACCAACAACGAATGAGGAGACGATCGATGTGGAAGGCACTGCACATTGATCCCGCCAAGTGCACCGGCTGTCTGCAATGCGAGATGGCCTGTTCGTACGAGCACACCGGGGTCATCAATCCGAGCAAGTCGCGCATCAAGGTGTTCAACTTCGAACACGAGGGCCGCAAGGTGCCCTACACCTGTACGCAGTGCACCGAAGCCTGGTGTCTGAACGCCTGTCCGGTCGATGCGATCCGCATCGACCTGGCAACCGGCGCCAAGATGGTCTTCGAGGACACCTGTGTGGGGTGCAAGGTATGCACCATCGCCTGCCCGTTCGGCACCATCAATTACAACCAGGACTCAGGCAAGGTACAGAAGTGCGACCTGTGCGAGGGCAACCCCGCCTGTGCCAGCGCCTGTCCGACCGGCGCCATCACCTATGTCGATGCCGACTGGACCGGTATCGACAAGATGCGCGCCTGGGCCGCGAAGGCCAACACCCCGGCTTCGGCCGCAGCCTGAGGAGGATGCGTCATGGGATGGAATCGCAAAGTCCTGCGCGTGAACCTCACCGCAGGGACCTGTACCGAAGAAGCGCTGAACATGCAGTGGGCCGACGAATACCTCGGCTCGCGCGGCCTCGCCACCAAGTATCTGGTGTCCGAGATCGATCCCAGGGTCGATCCGCTGTCGCCGGACAACAAGATGATCATGGCCACCGGGCCGCTCACCGGCACCATGGCCTCGACCGGAGGGCGCTACACCGTCGTCACCAAGGGCCCGCTCACGGGCGCCATTGCCTGTTCGAACTCGGGCGGCTTCTTCGGCGCCGAGATGAAGTTCGCCGGCTGGGACATGGTGATCTTCGAAGGGCGCTCTGCCAAGCCGGTGTGGCTCTACATCGAGAACGACAAGGCCGAACTGCGCGATGCTTCGGGCCTGTGGGGCAAGAGCTGCTGGGAGACCGAGGAGCAGATCAAGGAGGCGCTGCAGGATCCGCTGGTGCGCATCTCCTCGATCGGCAAGGCGGGCGAGAACCAGGTGCTTTACGCCTGTGTGGTCAATGACCTGCATCGCGCAGCCGGCCGTTCAGGCGTGGGTGCGGTGATGGGGTCGAAGAACCTCAAGGCGGTGGCCATCCGCGGCACCAAGGGGGTGGCGGGGATCAAGGATTTCGGCGCTTTCCTGAAAGCCACCAATGACGCCAAGAAGGTGCTTGCCGACAACGCGGTCACCGGCCAGGGCCTGCCCAAGTACGGCACGCAGGTGCTGATGAACGTCATCAACGAGATCGGTGCGCTGCCCACCCGCAACCACCGCGACGTGCAGTTCGAGGATGCCTCGAAGATCTCCGCCGAGGCCATGCACGAGAAGCGCGAATCGGACGGCAAGACCCACCTCGTCACCAATGCTGCATGCTTCGGCTGCACCATCGCCTGCGGTCGCATCTCGGAGATCGACAAGGGCCACTTCACGGTCAAGAACAGCCCGAAGTACTGGGGCGCCTCCGGCGGCCTGGAGTACGAAGCCGCGTGGGCGCTCGGTGCGGCCAATGGCGTTGGCGACCTCGAGGCGCTGCAGTATGCCAACCTGATCTGCAACGAGCAGGGCATGGACCCGATCTCCTTCGGCGCCACCGTGGGTGCGGCGATGGAGCTCTACGAGCTGGGCATCCTCAACGACGAGAAGATCGGCATCTCGGCGCCCTTCGGCTCGGCCGAAGCACTGGCGAAGATGGTGGAGATGACGGCGGTGGGCGAGGGCTTTGGCAAGGAGCTTGGCCTGGGCAGCAAGCGCCTGTGCGAGAAGTACGGCCGCCCCGAGCTGTCGATGAGCGTGAAGGGGCAGGAATTCCCGGCCTACGATTCGCGCGGCATCCAGGGCATGGGCCTGGCTTACGCCACCTCCAACCGTGGCGCCTGCCACCTGCGCGGCTATACGGTTGCCTCCGAAGTGCTCGGCATTCCGGTCAAGACCGACCCGCTCACGACCGACGGCAAGCCCGAGCTGGTGAAGGCCTTCCAGGACGCCACGGCGGTGTTCGATTCGGCCGGCATCTGCGTGTTCACCAGCTTCGCGTGGACCCTGGCCGACGTGCAGCCGCAGGTCGCTGCCGCCTGCGAGGGCGACTGGAGCATGGAGAAGCTGAACGAGGTGGGCGAGCGCATCTGGAACATGGAGCGCATGTTCAACAATGCCGCCGGTTTCACCGCGAAGGACGACAACCTGCCGCCGCGCCTCACGCAGGAACCGGCCAAGACCGGTCCGGCAAAGGGCCTGGTCAACGGCTTGGCGAAGATGCTGCCCGAGTACTATCAGGTGCGCGGGTGGACGCCCGAGGGCCAGCCGACCGCCGAGACGCGGGCACGCCTGGGCTTGTGATCGTGTAAGCGTACGCGGGCGCCCTCGAGGGCGCCCGTGCTTCGTTCGAGGGTTCCCAAATGAAACACCTGATTCTCGGTAATGGTCCCGCGGGGGTTGTTGCCGCCGAAGCCCTGCGCAAGGCCGCGCCCACCGACGACATCCTGATGGTCGGTCACGAGGACGCGCCCCCATACTCGCGCATGGCCATCCCCTATTTGCTCGAAGGCAACATCGACGAGGCGGGCACGTATCTGCGCAAGGGTGCGGACCACTTCGAGCGCCTGCGCATCGGCCAGCTGCGCGGGCGTGCGGTGGCGCTCAACACTGACAAGCGCACCGTGCTGTTCGACGACGGCCACTTCGAAAGCTACGACCGCCTGCTCATTGCCACCGGCTCGCACCCGGTGCGGCCGCCCATCCCCGGTGTGGACCTGCCCGAGGTGCAGACCTGCTGGACGCTGGCCGACGCCCGTGCGATCGCCGCGCTGGCCAAACCGGGCGCGCGCGTGCTGCAGCTCGGCGCTGGCTTCATCGGCTGCATCATCATGGAGGCGCTGGCCAAGCGCGGCGTGCAGCTCACCGTGGTGGAGATGGGCGACCGCATGGTGCCGCGCATGATGACACCCAAGGCCGGCGGCATGATAAAGCGCTGGGTCGAGGAGAAGGGCATCCGGGTCGTCACCTCTGCGGGCGTGCAGCGTATCGATCGCGGGGGCGACGCGGCGAGCGATGCGCCGCTCGTGGTGACGCTGTCGACGGGCGATCGCCTCGACTGCGACCTGGTCATCGTGGCCGCGGGGGTTGCGCCCAATGTCGGCTTCCTGGAGGACACTCCGGTGCATGTCGCCAAGGGCGTGCTGGTCGATGAGCGCATGGAGACGAGCGTGCCCGGCATCTTCGCCGCGGGGGACGTGGCCGAGGCGCCGGATCTCTTCACCGGTGCGCACCTGGTCGCCGCCATCCAGCCCAATGCCGCCGACCAGGCGCGCATCGCGGCGATGAACATGGCGCGCGCAGCCGCCGCCAGGGATACAAAGCTCAACGGTGTGCTGGCGATCAACGTGCTCGACACGCTGGGCCTGATTTCCTCGTCCTTCGGGCAGTGGTGGGGCGAGCAGTCGGACGCCGGTGGCAGCGGTGTCGAGTTGGTCGATGAGGCGCGCTACCGCTACCTGAGCCTGCAGTTCAAGGACGACGTGCTGATCGGCGCCACCTCGATCGGTCTCACCCAGCATGTGGGCGCGCTGCGTGGCTTGATCCACGGTCAGGTGAAGCTCGGAGACTGGAAGGACCGTCTGCTTGCCAGCCCGCTGGCCTTCGTCGACGCCTACGTGGCGTGCAGCCAGCAGCCGATGGCGCTTGCGCGCTGAGGGGGGGCGAATGCAGACCCGGGTGACGATTCGCATCGCCTTCAAGCTGTTTGCGTCCTTGTCCGACTACCTGCCCGACGGCCACCGCGGCAACCGGCTGGAGCTCGAGGTGGACGAGGGCACAACGGTGGCGGACATGATCCACCGCTACCGCGTGCCCGAGCGCAGCGCCCACCTGGTGCTGGTCAACGGCCACTTCGTGCCGCCGGCCGAGCGCGCCCGCCGGCGCCTGGCCGAAGGTGACGAACTCGCGATCTGGCCGCCGATCGCCGGCGGCTGAACGGTGGCTTTCATCAACGGCCCGGTGCCCGAGTCCTTCGAGCGCCGGGTCACCGCGACGCCGCGTGAATTCGAGCGCGACCTGCGCCAGGCCTGGCCGCAGGTACAGGGCGGCGCCGACGCCTCGGCCTTCGGGCTGCAGGATGGGACGCAGCATCTCGCGATCGAGATCGAGCCCGCTGGCCTGCGCCGTCTCGGCCTGCTGGAGCTGCCGCAGCTGATCGTGCGTTATCGCTTCGGCGCCGGGACCGAGCCCGCGCGCCGCGCCCTGCTCGAACGTCTTGATCGGGCGATGCAGAAAGGCGGCGGCTGATCGCGACACAGCGCGCCCGACCGCGCCAGCGTTCAGGCCTGTGCCGCGTTTCGGGTATGCTCCCTGCCGATGTCCGTTTTTGCCACCACCTTCTCCGATGCCCTGGCACTGCTGGCCACCTTCGACCATGCGGTGGCCGAGATCGTGCTGCTTTCGCTTCAGGTGAGCGGCGGGGCGGTCGTGCTGGGCACCCTGATCGGACTGCCGCTCGGCGCCTGTATCGCGGTGGGGCGCTTCCCCGGCAAGAGTACGCTGTCCGTGCTGATCAATGGCCTGATGGGCTTGCCCTCGGTGGTGGTGGGCGTGGTGGTGTACCTGCTTTTGTCTCGCTCCGGGCCGTTCGGGAGCTTCGGCCTGCTATACACCCCGGTGGCGATGATCATTGCGCAGACCTTGCTCGTGATCCCGCTCATGGCCGCGATCGCCCGCCAGGTCGTCGAGGACGTGTGGCAGCGCTACGCCGAGGAGCTGGCACTGATGCGCTTTTCGTGGTGGGACAGTGTCACCACGCTGCTGTATGACTGTCGCCATTCGTTGGTCGTGGCGGTGCTGGCCGGGCTGGGACGGGCAATGAGCGAGGTTGGGGCAGTGATGATCGTGGGCGGCAACATCGATCGTGCTACCCGCGTCATGACCACTGCAATTGCGCTCGAGACCAGCAAGGGCGATCTGCCGCTGGCGATCGCGCTTGGCCTGATGTTGATCGTCATCATTCTCGTGCTCAACGCGCTGGCGTTCGCCTTGCGCCACTGGGCGATGCGCCGCTTCGGCTAGGCAGGGCCATGGCGATCTTTCCGCTGCGAATCTCTGGACTGCGCTTCCGACCCAACGGCAGGGAGGTGCTCGCCGGCATCGACCTGGAACTCGGCGACGAGGGCATTACCCTGGTGCTGGGCCCCAACGGCGCGGGCAAGAGCGTATTGCTGCGGGCGATCTGCGGTCTGGTCGAGGCCAGCGGTGGCAGCATGGCCTGGGGCGACGAGGGCGCACGCCGGCCGGAGCAGGGGGTGATGATGGTGTTCCAGCGCCCGATGATGTTGCGTGCTTCGGTACTGTACAACGTGGCGCTGGGTCTCAAGCCGCTCGGTCTGCGCGCCGATGAGCGGCGGCGGCGGGCACTGGCGATGCTCGAGCGCGTGGGCCTGGCCGATCGTGCCGCCGACAGTGCCCGTCACCTGTCAGGGGGCGAGCAGCAACGACTCGGGCTCGCACGCGCGTGGCTGACCAAGCCCCGGCTGCTGCTGCTCGACGAACCGACGGCCAGTCTCGATCCGTCGGCGAGCGCCGAGGTCGAGCGCATCATTCGTGAGATCCGTACCGATGGTACGCGCATCCTGATGGTGACCCACAACCTGGCCCAGGCGACCCGTCTCGGCGATGACATCGTCTTTGTGTCCGGTGGGCGTGTGTGCGAACATACTGCAGTCCGCGAGTTCTTCAGCCGCCCGCGCTCCGAAGAGGCGCGGTTGTTCATCCAGGGAGAGTTGCCATGGAAAATGCGGTTTCAAGGCGCTTGAGAAGCACGCTGCTGGCCACGGCTGCGGTGGTGCTGCTGGGGAGCTTCGGTGCGAACTGTGGTTTCGTGGTGCGTGAGGCGTCCAATGTCCAGCCGGTTTCGAGCCAGGCGCTGGCGCCCGTCGCCGAGCCTGCGGAAGAAGGCTTGTTGCCGGGGCGTGTTACCCGATGAAGGCGATCGGGCCGCGGGTGCCGGTCAGCGCGGTCGTGTTGTTCGCGCTCGCTGCAGTTGCGCTCGTTCCTGCGCTGTTGTGTTTCGCCGGCTTTGGCACGCAACTGCATCCTGCGCTGTCAGACCCGATGGCGGGCCTCGCTTTCCTGGTTACGGCAGTCGCATTGGCGGGTTCCGGCGCGTTTCCGCTCGTGCTTGCACGACTCGCCGCGCGTGACGAGAGGCCGCGCTGAGTCTGCTCGCGTGACGGTGGCCGTTTTCCATGCGTATTACCTGAGTGTGCAGCGTGTCACGGCCTATCTTCGTTATCTGGGAAAAAGTGACACAATCAAATAATATGCGATTAATAACTTAATTGATTTGCGGCCGGTGTGCGAGGTGCCGAGAGTGGACGAGACGACAGGTAGTCTCCTGGTGGTCGACGACGAGGAGAACATTCTCGCTGCGTTGCGCCGCACGCTGAGGCGGGAGCCCTACACGGTGCTGGTCGCGAACAGTGGTGCGGAAGGCTTGAGGATTCTTGCCGAGCGGCATGTCGATGTGGTGGTTTCGGATCAGCGCATGCCCGGCATGAGCGGCACTGATTTCCTGCGCAGCGTCAAGAAGGCCTATCCGCATACCGTGCGCATGGTGCTGTCGGGATACACCGAGTTGAAGTCGGTTACCGATGCCATCAATGAGGGCGCCATCTACAAGTTCCTCACCAAGCCATGGGACGACGACCACCTGCGGGCGAACATTGCCGAGGCCTTCCGTCACAAGGCGCTGGCTGATGAGAATCGCCGTCTCGCGCACGAACTGGCGTTGTCGAACGAACAGCTCGCGTGCGCCAACGAGAGTCTCAAGGCGCACCTGGCCGTTACCGAGCGCGAGTTGCTCATCGATGGCGCAGCCCTCGAGGTGGCGCGCGAGGTGGTTGAGGCACTGCCGCTGCCTGTCGTCGGGGTCGATATGGATCGTCTGATCGTGTTCGCGAACGCCGAGGCGGAGCGTGTGCTTGGAGCAGGGGGCCCATTGCTTGGGATGGCGTATGACGAAGTCCTGAGCTCGGAGTTGCAATCGCTCCTGGGTGTCGGTGGGACGCAGGTCCGCAGTGTTCGGATCGGTGGTCAGGGCTTTGTTGCCAGGGCAAGCGAGATGGGGCGCGATTCGCGCTCGATCGGTCGCCTGCTCGTTCTGTTGCCGGAGACGAGCCATGCAGCGCGTTGAGACCGAAACTCTTGCCCTGGATGAGGTGCAGCCCGGCGCAGTCCTGGCGGTCCAGCTTTGCGACGCGAGTGGCATGATCCTTCTGCCGGCAGGCTGCACCCTTGATGAGGCGATCCTCGAGCGCTTGCGTGTTCGTGGTGTGGAGCGGTTGCAACTGGTGGTGCCCGAGTCTGCGGCAGCACGTGGCGCGCGCGAGGCTGCGCTGCAGGAACGGCTGGAACATCTGTTCCGGGTGGCAGGTACGGGGGAGGCGGCCCGCGAACTGATGACGGTAGTCCTGGCTTTGCGCACAGGAGGGACGGATGAGCGCTGAGTCGATCTTCCCGCTCGAACTCGACGCCGTCATGGAGGCTGTGGCACGCCGCCGTTTCCTGAGGTGGCGTTGCAGTTGCTGCAGTCACTGGATGGGGCGGATGCGGATTCCGAACAGCTGGAGCGCCTGATCGCCACCGACCAGATTCTGACCGCACGCCTGTTGCGGGTCGCGAATTCGTCCTTCTACGGGATGCAGGGGCGTATCCATTCGATCCGCGATGCGCTGGTGCTGATTGGCTACCGCGGGCTGCGCTCGCTGGCCATTGCTGCGAGCTTGTCGAGTGCCTTGCCCGGCGAGGGCGGGCAACCGGGTGGCTTCTGGCGGCAGGGCCTTGCCGCAGGTGTGGTCGCGCAGGTACTGGGCCGTGCTGCGCACCTGAACCCGGATGTGTGTTTTGCCGCCGGGCTCATGCATGGTCTGGGGCGGCTGTTGCTGGCGAGGGCATTCCCCGCGCAGTGTGCGGTGGTCGAGGATTGGCGTCGCGAGCACGACTGCATGCAGCATGAGGCTGAGCGCGCTGTGCTCGGGCTGGATCATCTGGAGGTCGGGCAACTGCTGGCCGAGCGCTGGCGATTCCCCGCCGCTCTCGTTTCGGCAATAGGAGGCCATCAGGATCCTGTGCGCATCGCCCAGGACCCCTATGCAGCGCTGGTACATGTTGCGGATGCCGTGGTGATCGCGCTCGATGTCGTGCCCGAGCGCGATGCGATGGTGCCGTGCATCGATGAGGGGGCGTGGCGGCGTTTCGTCGCATCGCCGGAGGTTTTGCTGCACCTCCTGCACGACATCGACGAGCAGATCGAGTCTGCCGCCGGGTTGTTGCAGGCGCCTTGAGCAAGGAGCACGGAATGGGCAAGCGGATCGTCCTTCACTCTTGCGCACGCGAGCGCGGCTGCGGGGTTGACAGCCGACTGGCGCTCAATCTCCTCGATACGGTGGGCGCGCCGATGCTGGCCTACCGGGATGGGCCGGTGCTGTACGCCAACGAGGCCTGCCAGCAACTGCTGCAGCGCGACCAGGCGAGCTTGCTCGGGATGCCCTTCGATGCGCTCGTGCTCGACGGCGATCGGCAACGCTGGCAGGCGCTCGCCGCGGCCGTACTCGCCGGCGAGGCCGCACCGGCAAGACTCGAGCTGTGCTTGCTGTCCGGTGGTGGAGAGCAACGCACGGTCGAGATCGCGCCGAGCCGAATCGACATCGACGACGATCCGCTGCTCGTCTGTTTCATTTACGACCTCTCGGACTACAAACGGAGAGAGGCACGTGAACGGTCCCTGTTCCGTCTCTTCGCGCAGATCATCGATGGCGACCCCGTGCCCACCTTCGTGCTCAATGCCCAGCATCAGGTAACGCACTGGAACAAGGCCTGCGCGGCCATCACGGGCACCGCAGCGGCCGAGATCGTGGGCACGACGCGGCAGTGGTATCCCTTTTATCGTACCGAGCGTCCGACCCTGGCCGACCTGGTGCTGAGCGGCGATCTCGAGCGTGGTTTCGAAGAGTTGTACCGCGGCAAGCTGCGCCGCTCGGAACTCATCGACGGCGCCTACGAGGCGGAAGCCTTCTTCCCGCATTTTGGCGACTCGGGGCGCTGGCTTTACTTCACGGCGGCGCCGCTGCGCAACGCCCGGGGCCAGGTGGTGGGGGCGATCGAGACCTTGCAGGACATGACGGCACGGCGCACGGCAGAGGAGGCGCTGCGTCAACAGCAGGCCGGACTCGAGCGCCTGGTGGCGGAGCGTACCGCACAGCTCGAGTCGGCCAGCGCGCAGCTCGTGCAGTCCGAGAAGATGGCCTCGATCGGGCAGTTGGCGGCAGGTGTCGCGCATGAGATCAACAACCCCATCGGCTACGTCCATTCCAACATCGGCGCACTGGAAGGCTACATGGGCGACTTGTTCGAGATGCTCGACGCCTACGAGCAGGCGATGTCTTCCTGCCTGGCCGAGGACAAGCGCGAAGCCTTGCAGGCACTGGGGGCGAAGCTCGACGTCGAGTTCCTGAGGGAGGATATCCCCAAGCTGGTGGAGGAGTCCAAGGAGGGCATCACCCGCGTACGCAAGATCGTCCAGGATCTGAAGGACTTCTCGCATGTCGACGTGAAGCAGGAGTGGCAGTGGGCGAACATCGAGGCGGGCCTGGAGTCGACCCTCAATATCGTGAGCAACGAGATCAAGTACAAGGCTGACGTCGTCTGCGAGTTCGCCGGGCTGCCCGAGATCGAGTGCCTGCCGTCGCAGCTCAACCAGGTGTTCATGAACCTGCTGGTGAACGCAGCACATGCAATCGGCGAGGCACGCGGCCGCATCCGTGTGGCCACCCGGGTGCTGGATGCAGGGCAGGTGTGCGTCGAGGTTGCCGACAACGGTTGCGGCATTGCGCCCGAGCTGCAGATGAAGATCTTCGATCCTTTCTTTACCACCAAGCCCGTTGGCAAGGGGACCGGGCTCGGCCTGTCCTTGTCCTATGGCATCGTCAAGAATCACAACGGTCGCATCGAGCTCGAGAGCACCCCGGGGGTGGGGACGCTGTTCCGCGTCGTCCTGCCCGTGCATCATGTCGAGACGCGGAGCGAAGCATGAGCGATGCCATCCAGGCCGCATCGCCTGGCGCGGACGAGGTGCCGGCCTGGCGGGTGCTCTGTGTCGATGATGAAGCCAACATCCTGTCGGCGCTGCGCCGCCTGTTCAGGCCTTGCGGCTACGCGGTGACGGTGGCGGCCAGCGGCGAGGAAGGGCTGGCCATACTCGATCAGGCGCCGTTCGATCTCGTCATCTCGGACATGCGCATGCCCGGGATGTCCGGCGCCCAGTTCCTTGAAGAAGTGAGCACGCGCTGGCCGGACACCATGCGGCTACTGCTCACCGGCTACGCCGACATCGACTCGACCATCGATGCCGTCAACAAGGGGCGCATCTTTCATTACGTCAGCAAGCCCTGGGATGACAAGGCACTCCTGCTCATCGTCCGCCATGCGCTCGAACGCAAGCAGCTCGAGCGCGACAAGGCGAGGCTCGAGGCGCTGACTGCGCAGCAGAACGAAGAGCTCAAGGACGTCAATGCCAGCCTGGAACTGAAGGTGATGGAGCGTACGGTCGAGCTGCGCAAGGCCAATGAGCACATCAAGGCGAGCTTCATCACCTCGATCAAGGTGTTTACCAACCTCATCGAGTTGCGCGAGGGCGCGATTGCAGGCCATTCGCGCCGGGTAGCGGAGCTGGCACGCAAGCTGGCCAAGCGCGCAGGCATGGATGCCGCTGCGGTGCAGGACGTGTTTCTCGCCGGGCTGCTGCACGATATCGGCAAGATTGGCCTGCCCGATACCTTGTTGTCGCGTGCAGTCGCGGAGATGTCGGGGCCGGAGTTGCTGCGCTACCGCAAGCACCCGCAGGCCGGCGAGCACGCCCTGATGGCGCTTTCCGAACTCGCGCAGGCGGCACGCCTGGTGCGAAGCCACCACGAGCGCTTTGATGGCAAAGGCTATCCCGATGGCCTGGCGGGCGAGCAGATTCCGCTCGGTGCGCGTATCGTGGCGGTTGCGAACGACTATGACGGGCTGCAGATCGGCACCCTTGCAGCGCGCAAGCGCACCGCCAGGGAGGCGCTGGAGCTGCTCGAAGCCGGCCGTGGCCGGAGTTACGATCCGGATATCCTCGATCTGTTCCTGGAGGTCGTCGCCGAGTCGGAGCGAAACGATCTGAAGGAGGCCGGGCTGAGCGTCGCGCGCCTGATGCCCGGGATGATACTGTCACGCGACCTGGTCACTCGACAGGGCTACCTGCTCCTGGCGACCGACTTTGTCCTGACCGCAGGGATCATCCGCCAGATCCAGGAGTATGCGAGCCAGGAGGGCCTGGAGGGGCTGGTGATTCACGTGCGCGACGAGGGGAGGATGGTATGAAGCGCATCATGCTCATTGACGACGAGCCCAACGTGTTGCTGGCGCTGCAGCGTGTGCTCGAGCGCGCTTTCAGCGGGCAGGATGTCAGTGTCGAGTCGCACGCCTCGCCATTGGCCGCGCTCGGCCGTTGCCAGTACATCCGCTACGAGGTGGTCATTTCGGACTATCGGATGCCGGGCATGGATGGTGTGACGCTGCTCAAGGCCATACGCGCACTGCAGCCCGACAGCATCCGCCTGATGCTGTCGGCAACCACGGATTTCGATGCGGCGATGGCTGCGGTCAATCAGGCCGAGGTCCATCGCTACCTCGTCAAGCCGTGGAGCCGTGACGAACTGGTCGACACCGTACGCGAAGCGCTGGAGCGCTATGACCGTCTGCTCGAGGATCGACTGCTTGCCGACGAGAAGCGCGCCGAGCGCGGCAGCATCACGTCCGAGGACAAGGAGCGCAGGAGGCTGGAGGCGGAGAGCCCCGGCATCACCAAGGTGAAGTGGGGCCCGGGAGGCGAGTTGCTGCTGGACGATGACTGAGCCGTCCGGGTGACGCGCTCACGCCTTCCAGTGCCCCGACTTGCCGCCCAGCTTCTCCATGAGCTGGATGCCTTCCATGCGCATGCCGCGATCGACGGCCTTGCACATGTCGTAGATCGTCAGTAGGCCCACATTCACCGCGGTCAGTGCCTCCATCTCGACCCCGGTGCGGCCTACCGTCTCTGCCGTGACCGTGCAGCGGATGGCGGCGTCGTGCTCGATGAGTTCGAAATCGACGGCGACGCGGGTGAGCGGGATCGGGTGGCAGAGCGGGATCAGTTCGCTGGTGCGCTTCGAGGCCTGGATAGCAGCGATGCGCGCAATGCCGATGACGTCTCCTTTCTTCGCGCTGCCCGCCTTCACCATCGCGAAAGTTTCGGGCTGCATGTGGATGCAGCCCGTGGCGACGGCGACACGACGGGTTTCCGCCTTGGCGCCGACGTCGACCATGTGAGCCTGGCCGTCGGCATCGAAATGGGTGAGCGGGGTCGGGCTGGCGGAGGACGTCGTGGTCATGGCAGTCGCAGAGCAGTGGGTAAGGGTGTAGAGCGGATCTAGAGCGCCCGCCGGTGCGCGCTCGAGTGCGCACGGTGACGGAGCTGCGCGGGCACGGATGACGAGTGGCAACAGATCGATGCACTCGGACGGGAACGCGCGCAAGGTCGCGCGTATCATAGCACCCGATGATGCGCCGACCCCTTGCCCTCCTGCTCAGCCTGGCGCTGGCCCTGCCCGCGCCGCTTCCCGTGCTCGCCTTCGATCTGCCCGACCTGGGCGATGTAGCGGCTTCCGAACTCTCGCCTGCCGCTGAAAGGCGGATTGGCGAGCAGATCATTCGCGAGATCCGCTGGCGTGATGCCGCCTACCTGGACGACCCCGAGGTCGAGGAGTACGTCAACCGGCTCGGCCATCGCCTGGCTGCGGTTGGCAACAACGCGTCGCTCGATTTCGACTTCTTTGTCGTGCGCGACCCCTCGCTGAACGCCTTTGCGCTTCCTGGCGGCTATATCGGTGTGCATACGGGATTGCTGCTTGCAGCCGAAACCGAGTCGGAGTTCGCCTCGGTGCTCGGGCACGAGATCGCGCACGTCACCCAGCGCCATATCGCCCAGATCGTCGGCAAGCAGAGCCAGTCGGCGATGCTGATGATGGCGTCGCTGCTGGTCGCAGTGCTGGCTGCGCGCAGCAATTCCGATGTCAGCCAGGCGGCGATTGCGGCCGGGCAGGCGGGGGCGATCCAGTCGCAGCTCGGCTACACGCGTGCCTTCGAGCGCGAGGCCGATCGCGTTGGTCTCGATACCCTGGATCGTGCCGGGCTGGACGTGCGCGGCATGCCGAGCTTCTTCGAGCGCTTGCAGCGTTCGACACGGATGTACGAGAACAACGCGCCGGCCTACCTGCGCACCCACCCGCTCACCACCGAGCGGATTGCCGACATGGAAAACCGGGTGGCTACGATGCCATTCCGCCAGGTGCTCGATTCGGACGACTTCCGCTATGCGCGCGCCAAGCTGCGCGCCAGTGTGGGCCAGCCGGCCGATGCGGTGCGCGATCTGGAGGATCGTGTTGCCCGCGATGGGCGCGACGATGCAGCGCTTTACGGTCTTGCGCGTGCCTTGCTGCGGGCAGGGCGCACGGCAGAGGCTGCGGACAGGCTGGGCAGCTTGCGCGCGCGTGCAGCGCCGTCGCCCTGGATCGAGACCCTCGCGGCCGAGATCAGCCTTGCACGGCGAGACCCGAGCAGCGCGATCCGCACGCTCGAGACCGCTCAGCAGCGTTTTCCGGCGAGTCGCAGCCTGGCCTACGCGCTGGCCGACGCACAGATCCGTGGCGGCCAGGCTGCGCAGGCCGTTGCCGGCGTGCGCCGGATGATCGATACCCGAAGTGCCGATCCGCGCCTGTGGCAGCTGCTCTCGCGTGCGCAAGCCGAGCTTGGCCAGCGCACCGAGCAGCACAGGGCGCAGGCCGAGGTCTATGTGTTGCGCGGCAGCCTGCCTGCGGCCATCGAGCAGCTCGAGATTGCGCGCCGTGCGGGCGATGGCGATTTCTACACGCTGTCGGCAGTGGATGCGCGCATGCGCGAGCTGCAGCAGCGCCTGCTGGAGGAGCGGCGCGAGCGCTGATACCAAGGTGTGCGGCGGTGTCCGCCTTCCTGCGCCTGCCTTGATCCATTAGAATATTGGATTCAAGCAATTAGCCATGACAGAGGACGAGGGATGGATTTCGACAAGGAAGTGGATGCCCGTGGACTGAACTGCCCGTTGCCGATCCTGCGCGCCAAGAAGATGTTGGCCGAGATGCAGTCCGGGCAGGTGGTGCGCGTGCTTGCCACCGATCCGGGCGCGGTGAAGGACTTCCAGGCTTTTGCACGGCAGACGGGCAATGAGCTGGTTGGCCAGGGCGAGACGGCGGACAAGGCCTTCGAGTTCTTCCTCAAGCGCAAGTAAGTCTTCCCGGTACGGCGCTGGAAACTGAAGGGGCTGCCCGTGTTGCCGGGCAGCCCCTTCTTGCCGTTCAGGCCGGCCTTGCCCGGCCCTGTTCGGCTCAGCCGCCGAGCTTGGCGAGCTGCGGCTTGAGCTTGTCCACCGTGACCTTGAAGCCAGCGAGGCGGTCGCGTTCCTGCTGTACCACCGCGGCCGGGGCGCGATCGACGAAGCTGGCGTTGCCGAGCTTGCCTTCGGCCTTCGCGATCTCGCCCTCGAGGCGGGCGATCTCCTTGCCCAGGCGTTCGCGCTCGGCAGCGATGTCGATCTCCACCTTGAGCATCAAGCGGGTCGCGCCGGCCACTGCGACCGGGGCGAGTTCGTCGGCGCCGATCTCGTCGACGATCTGTACGTCCGAGAGCTTTGCCAGGCCGGCGAGATAGGGGGCATACACGGCCAGCGCCGCCTTGTCGCCGGCGGCGACCAGCGGCAGGCGCTGGGCGGGCGAGATGTTCATCTCACCGCGCAGGTTGCGGCATGCATAGACCATCGCCTTCAACTCGGCGACCTTGGCCTCGCAGGCCTCGTCGATCCGACTCATGTCGGCCTGCGGGTAGCGTACGCGCATGATGCTGTCGCCATCCCTGCGCCCGGCGAGCGGGGCGACCGTCTGCCACAGCTCCTCGGTGATGAAGGGAATCAGCGGGTGGGCCAGGCGTAGCACCGTCTCGAGCACGCGCAGCAAGGTACGCCGGGTGGCGCGCTGCTGGGCCGGGGTGCCGGTCTGGATCTGCACCTTGGCGAGTTCCAGGTACCAGTCGCAGTACTCGTCCCACACGAACTCATAGACCGCACGCGCGACGAGGTCGAAGCGGTAGGCCTCGAACTGGGTTGCGACTTCGGCCTCGGTGCGCTGCAGGCGCGACACGACCCAGCGGTCGGCGAAGGAGAAGTCGAGCACCTCGGTGGAGCAGGCGACGTTGTCGCCGATGCCGCAGTCCTGGCCCTCGCAGTTCATCAGCACGAAGCGGGTGGCGTTCCACAGCTTGTTGCAGAAGTTGCGGTAGCCCTCGCAGCGCGCGAGGTCGAACTTGATGTCGCGGCCCGGGCTGGCCAGGCTGGCGAAGGTGAAGCGCAGCGCGTCGGTGCCGAAGGCGGGGATGCCCTCGGGGAATTCCTTGCGTGTCTTCTTCTCGATGCTCTGCGCCTGCTTGGGGTTCATCAGGCCGTAGGTGCGCTTGCCGACCAGTTCGTCGAGGGCAATGCCGTCGATGAGGTCGATCGGGTCGAGCACGTTGCCCTTGGACTTGCTCATCTTCTGGCCTTCCGCGTCGCGGATGAGGCCGTGCACGTAGACGTGCCTGAACGGGATCTTGCCGGTGATGTGCTTGGTCATCATGACCATGCGCGCCACCCAGAAGAAGATGATGTCGAAGCCGGTGACGAGCACGGTCGAGGGCAGGTAGAGGTCGAGCGCGTCGTTGCTCTTGCCCGGCCACTCCGGGGTCCAGTCCAGCGTTGAGAACGGCCACAGTGCGGACGAGTACCAGGTGTCGAGCACGTCGTCTTCCTGGCGCAGGTGGCCGGCGTCGTGGCGGGCATGCAGCACGGCCAGGCGTTCGGCGATGGCCGGGTAGTCGGCGGCGGTCTGGCCCTGGCTCTGGCGCGCCTGAACCTCGGCGGTGAGGGCGTCGATCTCGGCCTGCAGGTCGGCCTTCCAGGCGTGGATGGCCTCTTCTTCGCAGCTGGCGACGTAGATCTTGCCTTCCTCGTCGTACCACGCCGGGATGCGGTGACCCCACCACAGCTGGCGCGAGATGCACCAGTCCTGGATGTTGTTGAGCCACTGGTTGTAGGTGTTGACCCAGTTCTCGGGGTAGAACTTGATCTCGCCGGAGGCGACGACCTCGAGCGCCTTCTGCGTGATCGACTTGCCATCCGCGCCCGGCTTGGACATGGCCACGAACCACTGGTCGGTGAGCATGGGTTCGATGACGACGCTGGTGCGGTCGCCGCGCGGCACCTGCATCTTGTGCGCCTTGACCTCGATCAGCAGGCCGAGCTGTTCCAGTTCTGTGACCACCGCATCGCGCGCCGGCACGCGATCCAGGCCGGCGACCGTGGCCGGCATGGCCACGCCGTCCAGAGTGATGCCGTCGCTGGTGTAGCGTTCGGCGACTGCGGGCACGCTGCCGTCGAGCTTGAGCACGACGATCATGTCGAGCTTGTGGCGCTGGCCGACCGCGTAGTCGTTGAAGTCGTGCGCCGGGGTGACCTTGACGCAGCCGGTGCCGAACTCGCGGTCGACGTAGTCGTCCGCGATGATCGGGATGTGGCGGCCGGTGAGCGGCAGCGCGACCGTCTTGCCGATGAGGTGGGCATAGCGCTCATCCTCGGGATGCACCATCACCGCGACGTCGCCGAGCAGGGTCTCGGGGCGGGTGGTGGCGACGGTCAGGCCGCGCAACTCACCGATCGGGCCATCGGTGAAGGGGTAGAGGATGTGATAGAGCTTGCCGTCCTCTTCCTCGGACACCACTTCGAGGTCGGACACCGCAGTGCCGAGCTTGGGGTCCCAGTTCACCAGGCGCTTGCCGCGGTAGATCAGGCCCTCGTTGTAGAGGCGCACGAAGGTCTCGGTGACCGTCTTCGACAGGCCTTCGTCCATGGTGAAGCGTTCGCGCTTCCAGTCCGGGCTGGTGCCGAGGCGGCGCATCTGGCGGGTGATGGTGCCGCCGGAGTACTCCTTCCACTCCCACACCTTTTCCAGGAACTTCTCGCGGCCAAGGTCGTGGCGCGAGATGCCCTGGGCGTCGAGCTGGCGCTCGACGACGATCTGGGTGGCGATGCCGGCGTGGTCGGTGCCCGGCTGCCACAGCGTGTTGTCGCCGCGCATGCGGTGGTAGCGCGTCAGCGCGTCCATGATCGTCTGGTTGAAGCCGTGCCCCATGTGCAGCGTGCCGGTGACGTTGGGCGGCGGCAGCAGGATGCAGAAGGCGTTGGGGTTCGACTTGTCGAGTCCGGCGTCGAAATAGCCGCGGGATTCCCATTCCGGGTACCAGCGACGTTCGATGTCGGCGGGCTCGAAGCTCTTGGCCAGTTCCATGGTGTTCTACGCGCTTGAAGGCAAAGCGCGGATTATAGCGGATGCGCAGCTGCCGCCCGGCCTGTTGGCGTGACGCGGCCGGGGCGCGTGCCTGCGCCGCTATCGTTGCGTCGGCAGCGCCTCAGGTGCGTGAGGGCGGTTTGACGGCCTGGGGCGCGCCGGCGTCGTCGAGCAGGCGGCCGACGCGGGCGGATAGCTCGGGCAGAAGCGTGGCGCGCAGGTGCGCCTGCATCTCGGCCTGCAGGCGGCTGGCCAGGCCATCGAGCTCGCGGGAGAGGATCTGAGGCATCTCGGTGGAAACCCAGAGGCCGATCTCGCGCGCGATCTCGGTGTCGAGTTCGACCAGCTTTTCCGCCAGCCGGGATGACAGCGCCGCCTGCAGCGCTGCACTGTGGTCGGCGCCGGCACTGGTGGGCGCCTGCACCGAGGAAGCGTGGGCCTTCGGAGGGGGTGTCGGCGGGCGCTCGAAGCCGGTTGCATGGGGTGCCGACGTCGCGGGCCAGTCTGGCGGCAGCGCAAAATCCTCGACGACCTCGGTGAGGATGGGCAGGTCGTCCTCGTCCAGCTCAGGGGTTGGATACCAGTCCATGCCGCCGGCGTCGTCCTTTGCCTGGTGGCGCTTGAGCAGGGCGTCGGCCTGGTTGAGCAGATCGTCGGCACGCTCGAGCTCGTCTTCAGGGGAAAGTCCCTGCCAATCCTGGTTCACAAGGGCGCCCTCATTACCGAATCGAAAGCCTTCAACTCCAGGCCGCGCTGCCGGTAGTGGCCCCAGCGCGCGCGCGCGGGTGCCTTGTCGGCCTCCGTCTGGCCGACGATTTCGATCAGCAGGCGGAAGTGCTCGAAGCCGGGGGGGATGTCGTCGGCCAGGTTGAGCAGCATGTCGGTGTGCGGCCAGGGGGTAGCGGTACCAGCCTCCGCCAGCACGATGGGGGTTTCGCCAGCGAGTGGCGAGTCGACCGCGACATGGGGCGTGAAGGACTGAGGTTCCCGGGTCCACAGCAACTGGTCGAAGCGCTTGAGCATCGTGCCATCGGGAAAACGCACCGCTGCCTTGCGCCCGCGCTCGAGCGCCCGCCCGACCAGCTCGCCTACGAGGGCGAGGCGGTCGGGGGTGTTGTGGTAGAAGTGGATGCGCGTGCCCATGCCGGCTGTGGCCTGGCGGCTGCTCAGCGCGCTGCTGCCTGAGCGCGGCCGATCAGGAAGCTGGACAGCAGCGGTACCGGGCGGCCGGTTGCGCCCTTGGCCTCGCCCGACACCCAGGCGGTGCCGGCGATGTCCAGATGCGCCCACTTGTACGCCTTGGTGAAGCGCGCGAGGAAGCAGGCTGCGGTAATGGTGCCGGCGTAGCGGCCGCCGATGTTGCCCATGTCCGCAAAGTTGCTCTTGAGCAGCTCCTGGTACTCGTCCCACAGTGGCAGCTGCCAGGCACGATCGCCAGACTCCGTGCCGCGCTTGAGGAGTTCGGCGGCAAGGTCGTCGTCGTTGGCCAGCAGGCCGCTGGGGATCTTGCCCAGCGCGACCACGCAGGCGCCGGTGAGGGTGGCGATGTCGATCACGCACTCGGGCTTGAAGCGCTCGGCGTAGGTCAGCGCGTCGCACAGGATGAGGCGCCCTTCGGCGTCGGTGTTGAGTACCTCGATGGTCTGGCCCGACATCGAGGTGACGACGTCGCCCGGCTTGGTCGCTCCGCCGCCGGGCATGTTTTCGGTGGTGGGGATGAGGCCGACGAGATTGATCGGCAGACCCATCTGCGCAACTGCCTTGAAGGTGCCGATCACGCTGGCCGCGCCGCACATGTCGTACTTCATCTCGTCCATCTCGGCTGCGGGCTTGAGCGAGATGCCGCCGGTGTCGAAGGTGATGCCTTTGCCGACCAGTACGATCGGCTTGGCCTTCGCCTTGCCGCCCTTGTATTCCATGACGATGAACTTGGGCGGCTGGTGCGAGCCGCGGGCCACCGACAGGAAGGAGCCCATGCCGAGCTTCTCCATGTCGGCCCGTTCGAGCACCTCGACGCCGAACTTGTACTGCTTGCCGAGCGCCTGGGCCGTTTCGGCGAGGTGGGTGGGGGTGCAGATGTTGCCGGGGAGGTTGCCGAGGTCCTTGGCTAGCGCCATGCCGGTGGCGATTGCGTGCCCTTGCAGTACGGCAGTGTCCAGTTCGGCCGAAAGCTCGCTGCTGACGAGCAGGGTAAGCTTGCGCGCACCGCGCTCCTTGCGCGTCTTCTTGCCCTGGTCGGATTTGAGCGCATCGAAGCGGTAGGCGCCGTCGGCGACGATGCGGGCCGCCTGCTGCAACCGCCACGACAGGCTGCGGCCCTCGAGCTCGATGTCGGCCAGCGCCAGCACGGCATCCTTGGCTGCGCTGCTGCTGATGACCTTGGCCGCTGCGCCGAGGGCGTCGCGGTAGGCCTTGTCGCCGAAGTCCTCGGCCTTGCCGAGGCTGACCAGCAGCACGCGCTCGGCTTGGGTGCCCGCGAGGTCGGGGATGAGCAGGGTCGAGCCGGCCTTGTCGTCGAGATCGCCACGCTTGATCAGCGCCGCGATGCGGCCTTCGGTCGCACCATCCACGGCCGCCGTGAGTGCGCTCAGCTTGCCGCCAGCGAAGGCGCCCAGCACCAGGAGGCCGGTCTTGAGCTTCGCCGGGCTGCCGGTCTTTATGGTAAATTCCATCCGCTTTTTCCTTTGATGAACGCTTGCTTCGGATCGTCGCCGATTATGGCCCGTACCCGAGCAGGGCGTCAAAACCGCCTCCCCGCCACCGCCGTCGTGGCCGCCCCAGCGGCGGTTCCGTCAACGCTGGCGAGATCCAGACCACAACGCTGTCTTGCAACTCGGTTCCTGACCTTCGCCCGATGATCTTCCGGCGCGCCCTGCAACGGGAATTCGCCCAAACGGCAGCCGCGGTGTTCGTGGCGCTGTTCGCGATCCTGATCTCCACCGTCCTCATCCGCTTGCTCGGGCAGGCGGCGGGCGGCCGTGTTCCGGCCGACGCGGTCATGGCATTGATCGGCTTCGGTGCGCTCGCACAGTTGCCGACAGTGCTGACGCTGACCTTGTTCATCGCCATCCTGGTGTCGTTGTCGCGCAGCTACCGCGATTCCGAGATGGTGGTCTGGTTCGCGGCTGGCGTGCCGCTCACGGCCTGGATCCGGCCGGTGCTGATGTTCGCGCTGCCGATGGTGATCGTGATCGGGGCGGGGGCGCTGTACCTGACGCCCTGGTCGCAGCTCAAGAGCGCCGAGTATCGCCAGTTGCTGGAGAGTCGCGACGACACCCACCGGGTCGCTCCCGGCGTGTTTCGCGAGTCTTCGAGCGCTCAGCGCGTGTTCTTCGTCGAGGTGGGGGCAGGCGAGGATGGTCGCGTGCGCAATGTGTTCGTCAGCGAGCAGGCGCGCGATGGCGGGCTTGTCGTCATCGTATCGGCCGAGGGTTTCCTGCGCAGCGACGAGGAGGGGCGTCGCTATGTCGTGCTCGAGAAGGGCAGGCGCTACGACGGTCGGCCCGGCACACCCCAGTACAGGGTGATGGAGTTCGAGCGCTACGAGGTCCTGGTCGAACAACGCCAGATGGCGGGGCAGCCGTCGCGTACGCGCGCCTTGCCAACGGCAGTGCTGCTTGCCCTGGACAGCTCGAGCGCCCTGGGTGAGTTGCTGGCGCGTTTCAGCGCGCCGCTCACCGCGCTGCTGCTTGCCTTGATGGCGATTCCGCTGTCCTTCGTCAATCCGCGTGCCGGTCGTGCCAACAACATGCTGGTGGCCCTGCTCGTGTACCTTCTCTACAGCAACGCCATCTCCGTATTCCAGTCCTGGGTCGCGCAGGGTCGAATCGGCTTTACGCTCGGGCTCGTGCTGCCGCACCTGGTTGTGGCCGGTGTGCTCGGGTTGTTGTTCTACAAGCGGCTGGCAATCTCACCGTTCTGGCGGAGGCGGTCATGAGCGGCGTGCTGCTGCGCTATCTGGCGCGCGAGATCCTGTCGGCAACGGCACTTGTCCTGCTCGCCTTTGTCGGCCTGTTCGCCTTCTTCGACTTCATCAACGAGCTCGAGGATGTGGGCAAGGGGGGCTACACGCTCTACCAGGCCTTCGTCTATGTGCTGCTGAGCCTGCCCGCGCTGGTCTACGAGTTGATGCCGATCGCGGTGCTGATCGGTAGCCTGTATGCGCTCGCAACCCTGGCGCGGCACTCCGAAATCACGGTGATGCGTGCCTCGGGCATGTCCAATCTGGTGCTGATGCGTACGCTGGGCCTGATTGGCGGGGTGTTCGTTGCGTTCACCTTCCTCGTCGGCGAGTATCTCGCGCCGCCCGCTGCGACCGCGGCGCAGGAGTGGAAGCTCAACGCAACCAATGCCACCGTGTCGCAGCAGTTGCGCTCCGGGCTGTGGGTCAAGGATGGGCGCCTGGTGATCAACGTGCGCACGCTGATGCCCGATCGCAGCATGCGCAATGCCCGGGTCTACACCTTCAACGACAACTACGAGCTGGTATCGATTGCCGAGGCCAAGCGCGGCGTGTATGACGGTTCAGGCGAATGGAAGCTGCTCGAGGTGTCACGCACCCGCTTCCTGGGCGATCGTACCGAGGTCGAGGTGCTGCCCGAGATCGGCTGGCGATCGGATCTGACGCCGGAGGTGCTCGGCGTACTGATGGTGTCGCCGGAGCACATGCCCTTCGACAAGCTGTGGGCCTACATCAGCCACCTGCGTGACAACAACCAGAGTGCCGATCGTTTCGAGATCGCGCTGTGGAAGAAGGTGGTGTATCCGTTCGCGGTGCTGGTGATGATGGCACTGGCGATGCCCTTCGGCTTCATTCACGATCGCATGGGCGGCGCGAGTGCGCGCATCTTCGTCGGCGTGATGCTCGGCGTTGCCTTCCATCTGCTCAACGGCCTGTTCTCGAATCTTGGCATGATCAACGCTTGGCCGCCCCTGCTTGCGGCGCTTACGCCCAGCCTGATCTTCCTGGCTGCGGCAGGCTACATGCTGCATCGCGTCGAGCGGCGCTGAGCGAGGATTTGCGTCGCGGACCGGGCGCCGGGCTGCAGGAGATGATGGCGCGCGCGAAAACGGGATGCGCAAAAACAAAAAACGGGCCGAAGCCCGTTTTTTGTCGTCTTGCCGGATAGACGGCAATCAGCCTTGCTGCTGGGCAGCGCGCCGTGCAGCGACCGCCTTGTAGTCCAGCTTTTCCTTGATACGAGCCGACTTGCCCGAACGCTGGCGCAGGTAGTAGAGCTTGGCACGGCGGACGTCGCCGCGGCGCTTCACTTCAACGCCGGCGACCAGCGGCGAGTAGGTCTGGAACGTACGCTCGACGCCTTCGCCCGAGGAGATCTTGCGGACGATGAAGGACGAGTTCAGGCCACGGTTGCGCTTGGCGATGACGACGCCTTCATAGGCCTGCAGACGCTCGCGGTTACCTTCCTTGACCTTCACCTGGACGATCACGGTGTCGCCGGGACCGAACTCGGGAATGGTCTTGCCTTCGGAAACACGGGCGATCTCTTCTTGTTCGAGTTGCTGAAGCAGGTTCATTGGACTAACTCCATCTATGTTATCGGCCTCTGCCTTGTTGCATCGGCCTGGCAGCAGAGCAGGTCGAAACCTGATGCCTGCCGTTTGTGATCGGGCTTTCAGACGCCCTGCGCATGCAGGTCGCCTTCTGCCCCGGCTTGCTCCTGCCTGAACTCGTCAAGCAGTTTCAATTCGGTCTTGCTCAGTGGCCGCGCAGCCAGCAATTCGGGCCGGCGCAGCCAGGTGCGGCCCAGGGACTGCTTCAGCCGCCAGCGGCGGATCGCCGCATGGTTGCCCGACAGCAGCACGTCGGGCACGCGTTCGTTCTCGTACAGCTCTGGCCGCGTGTAATGCGGACAGTCCAGCAGGCCGTCGGCGAAGGAGTCCTCCTGTGCCGATCCGGCGGTATTCAGTGCGCCGGGCAACTGGCGCACGATTGCATCGAGCAGCACCATCGCCGGCAGTTCCCCACCCGACAGCACGAAGTCGCCGAGCGAGAGTTCTTCGTCGACCTCGCGATCGATCAGGCGCTGGTCAACGCCTTCGTAGCGACCGCACAGCAACACCAGGCCCGCCTCTGCCGCCAACTCCATCACTACCGCCTGGTCCAGCCGGCGCCCCTGAGGCGACAGGTAGATCACCCGGGCCTGCTTGCCCGTGGCTGCGTGCTGTGCCGCGCGCGCAGCGGCGATCGACTGTGCCAGCGGCTCGGCAAGCATCACCATGCCCGGCCCGCCACCGTAGGGACGGTCATCGACCGTGCGGTGCGGGTCGTGGGTGTAGTCGCGCGGGTTGTGGAACCCGAGTTCGTACAGCCCCTTGTCCTTCGCTCGCCGCGTGATGCCGCTTGCCGTGAGGGCAGAGAACATCTCGGGGAAGAGCGTGATCACGTCGTAGCGACGCTGGCCACCTTCTATGCCGGCAGACCGCCCCGCATCCTCCTGGCTGACGTCTACCAATCTTTCTCCCAGCTCACCCGGATATGCCGGGCGGCGAGGTCAATGTCGAGCACGTAGGCGGCGACGAAGGGAATCAGCCGTTCGACGGCATCTTCGCCCGCGCCTTCGCGCACCTGCAACACGTCGTGGGCACCGGTCGACAACAGTCCACTGACGACGCCAAGGGCCTCGCCTGCCTCGTTATCGACCGTGAGCCCGACAAGGTCGCCCCAGTAGTACTCGCCGTCTTCGGTTGCGGGCAGGGCTTCGCGTGGAGCGGCGATGTAGAAGCCGTTGATCGCCTCGGCCGCGTTACGGTCGGGGACTTCGGCCAGCGTGGCAACCAGTCCCTTGCCGTGCGTGCGGCAGGCGCTCAGCGTGTATTGCTTCCACTGCGCTGCAGGCGCATTGTCGTCACGACTCAGCCACCAGTGCGACATCTTGCGCCAGGCAGCGGGGTCGTCGCCGAAGGGATGGATCTTGATCCAGCCCTGAACGCCAAAAGGGGCGACGATGCGCCCCAGTACGATCATGCCGTATTCCGCCGTAGCAGACTGGCGCTGATCAGGCTGCGGCCTTGGCGGCCTGCTTGACCAGACGGGCGACCGTCGGCGACAGCTGGGCGCCGTTCTGCTCCCAGTAGGCCAGGCGCTCGGTGTTGACCACGAGGCCCTTTTCGGCGCCCGAGGCGATCGGGTTGTAGTAGCCAACGCGCTCGATGAAGCGACCGTCGCGGCGGTTGCGCGAATCGGCAACAACCATGTTGAAGAACGGGCGCTTTTTGGCGCCACCACGGGCAAGGCGAATGACGACCATCTGATTTTCCTGATCGGTAGATGCGAAAAACGTCGGATTATATGGGAACGTTCCCGCAAGAGCAAGGACTTGCACGTCTTTCCTTCTGCCGTTCATGGTCTGGCAGCATGCTCGATGGTCGTGCTCTGCGTGCGCGCGGCGATCCCACAAGCGGCTAGAATGCAGGTCGAGCCCGTTGATTGAGCAGGATGATGGACGACCCTCGAGCACTTTCCGATGCCTTGCAGGCGCTGAGCGACTGGCTGGGTGGCGAGCCGGCTGACGATCCTGCGGCGGATCTTGTTGCGCTCAAGCGCCATATGCCGATCCTGGCTGCGCCGGGCATCGCGGCCGAGCGCAAGCAGGTGCTGGTCGATGAGGTGTCCGAGCGGGTGATGGACCTGGCAGAGCGCTTGCGGCCGCAGTTGCTTGCGGCCCACCTGCCGCTCGCCGCCACGGTGTTCGAGCTTACCGAGCAGGTCTGTGTCGCCCTGCTCGATGTTGCGGGGGCCTATGCAGAGCTGGTCGATGCCGGCCGGCGCTCGCTGCTGAGGGCCAGCGCTGCGCGCCAGACGCTGGCTGCCAGTGCGCTCGGGCTCGTCACCGAGGCCTGTGCGCTGTCGGGACTGGCTGCCATGCAGACGCCCGCAGGTGGCTGGCGTCTGGCGCACCGACTGGCGAGCGCGGTCGATCTTGCGGCAGGCGAGGCCAGCGCAGCGCGCACTGCCTATCTCCGCCTTCTTGCGGTCGCGGTTTCGCAGCCCGAGGGGCTTACTGCGCGCGAGCTTGCCTGGTTGTTCGATTTTCTCGATGAGCGCGTCCTCGCGGTCGCCTTGCTGGCGCCCGATGCAGCGACCGAAGGCGGTGCCGTGTGGTGGATCGATCCCGGCGCCGACGCGCCGCCGGTGGCGCTCGCCCGTCGTGCAGTACCCGCGGAACTGCAGGCCGAAGGGCGGGCGTGGGCGTTCAACCCGAGGGCGATGGCACAGAAGCTCAGCGAGTGCATCGACTGGGTAACAGCACACATGACTGCGGCTGAGTTGGCAGGCAGCAGTTGCGATATCGAGCCGCTCGCAGCGGAGGAGGGGGGATTTCCTGCCGGGCTTGCGCCGCTGGAGATGCTTGCCTTGCTGCGTCGCCTGCGCATGCACTGGATGGCAACGCCTGTGCGCGAGCAGCCGCGGCGGGCGCAGCAGTACGTCATCCAGGTCAGCGTTGGCCTCAAGACCGTGTGGGAGCTCGGATGTGGATTGCGCGAGCAGGGGCGGGTGCACGAGTGGGTGGTGCTGAACGAGAGCCCCGGTGGTTACGCGATCATGAGCGCTGCGGGTGTCGATTGCGAGGTCGAGGCGGGCAGTGCGGTGGCGCTGCGGCGCGAGCACGGGCAGCCGTGGTCGGTATGCGTCGTGCGTTGGGTGCGCAGCGAGCATCCCGGACAGCTTGAACTCGGTCTGCAACTCATCGGCCCTTCATTCCAGTCCGTGAAGGTCGGTTTCCGCGGCACGGCGGCGCTCCATCCTTCACCAGCGCTTTCTCTGCCGGTCATGGAGCCGGTGCGGCGGCATCCGGCGATGCTGGCGCTGGCTGGTACCTACGCATCGCGGCGCTTTGTGTTCGTACGCGATCTGGGGCATGTCTATGTGGCACAGGCGCGCGCGCTGGGCCTGGACATGCAGACGCCCAGCGTCGAACTGTTCCAGTACGAGATCGACCCCTATCCGATCTGAACCGACGAGCGGTCTGGAACGCCGGAGGCGCACGCGCGTGAGGGGTATAATTCGGCCCCCCGCCCTGGAATGCAGATGCCGATGCAAGAGATCCTTGTTCTTTATTACAGCCATCGTGGCTCCGTGCGTGCGCTCGCCGAGCAGATCGCGCTCGGTATCCATCAGGTTCCTGGCGCTGGCGCCAGGGTCAGGACGGTGCCACGGGTGTCTACGGTATGCGAGGCGGTCGAGGACGACATCCCGGCCGACGGTCCGCCCTACGTCGAAGCGGCTGACCTCGAGCAGTGCGCCGGCCTGGCGTTGGGCAGTCCGACCCGTTTCGGCAACATGGCTGCACCGATGAAGTACTTCCTCGACGGCCTGGCCGGCGCCTGGGTCGGCGGCGTCCTGGCAGGCAAGCCGGCCTGTGTGTTCACTTCGAGCGGCGGGCTGCATGGTGGACAGGAGAGCACCTTGCTGACGATGATGGTGCCCCTGCTGCACCACGGCATGTTGCTCATGGGCCTGCCGTACACCGAGCCCGCGCTCGCGCATACGCGAAGTGGCGGGACGCCCTATGGGGCGACCCACGTGGCCGGCATCGATGGCGCGCCGCTGCTGAGCACTGAGGAGATCACGCTGGCCAGGGCCCAGGGGCGCCGGCTCGCTGAAGTCGCGCTTCGGCTGGGGAGGAACGCATGAACCCGCAGATCTTCGTACGTGTTTCCAGCTTCGCACTGCTCGGTCTGATCGTGCTGAGCGTGGTGTGGGAGGGCTGGCTTGCGCCGCTGCGCCCCGGCGGCTCGTGGATGATTCTCAAGGCCGTGCCCTTGCTGCCCGCGGTGTTCGGTATCCTGCGCGGCAAGCGCTACACCTCGCAGTGGGTGTCGATGTTGTCGCTGCTGTACTTCACCGAGGGTGTGTTGCGCGCCACTGATCCAGGCCTGATGGGGGTGTTCGCGATCATCGAGGCTACGCTGGCCACAGCGCTGTTCGTCAGCACGACCTTCCATGCGCGCTATACCGCGCCGTCCCGCCAGCGTAGAGACTGAGCACGCGCGGCACGGGCACGCCGGTACTCGCACGCCCCTGTGCACGCGTAGTGGCCGGTTCAAGATTTTCGCGAGTCGCGGGCACAGCCGATCATGATGACGTCCTGCGCCCGGCGGGCGATCCTGTCTCCAGAGATCGGTCATGGCCGATCTCTGCACATACACGATGCCGACCTCGCGTCGGCCACCTGTGAGAGAGAGACCGACATGAAAATCCTGATTCTCGCCGGCTGCATCGCCGGCTGTCTGACCGCACCCGTATTCGCCGCGCAGGACACCAGCGACATCGCCGCTCCCGAAGGTTACCGCAGCTGGTTCCACCATCATTCGACGCTGAACATGCAGGGCCACGAGCCAGAGGGCAACGTCGGCATCCAGCATGTCTATGCCAACCCAGCAGCCGTCGCCGGCTTGAAGGCGGGCAAGTTCGAGGACGGTGCGACCTTCGTCGTCGACCGCTTCGCCTACGTCGAAGGTCTCAATAGCTCGATCTCGCAGGGCAAGCTCAAGGTCGTGGCAGTGATGATCAAGGATGCCGCGAAATACCCCGGAACCGGCGGCTGGGGATTCCAGGCCTTCAAGGGCGGCGATCCGAACGTCAAGGCCGTCAAGGACGGCGGCACAGCTTGCTTCTCTTGCCACATTCCGTACCAGGACAACGATTTCGTCATCACGCGCAACGCGGGCTAAGGACGGGCCGCGCCCGGCACGCCCGGAGGGTCAGCGGCGAACGGGCCCTCCGAGCGGAACTGCAGGCGTCCTGTGCTCCGTCAGGGGCCGACCTGGGGGTTCAGGCGTGCAGTACCGGCGTGCAGCTTGTTGAGCGCGTTCAGGTAGGCCTTGGCCGAGGCGACGATGATGTCGGTGTCGGCGCCCTGGCCGTCCATGACGCGTCCGCTCCTTGACAGGCGTACGGTGACCTCGCCCTGGGCGTCGGTGCCGGTGGTGATGGCATTGACCGAGTAGAGCAGCAGCTCGCTGCCGCTCGACACCACCGACTCGATGGCCTTGAAAGCCGCGTCCACCGGTCCCGAGCCTTCGGCTTCGGCGTGCTTCTCGGCGCCGCCGACGGCCAGCGTGATTGCCGCCAGCGGGGTCTCTCCGGTTTCGGAGTGGAAACGGCTCGACAGCAGGCGGTAGTGCTCGAGTTCTGGGGTGACGGCTTCGTCGCGCATCAGCGCGGTCAGGTCCTCGTCGAAGATCTCGTGCTTCTTGTCGGCGAGTTCCTTGAAGCGCGCGAAGGCGTGGTTGAGGTGCTCCTCGCTCTCGATCTCGATGCCGAGCTCGATCAGGCGGGCGCGGAAGGCGTTGCGCCCGGACAGCTTGCCGAGCACCAGCTTGTTGGCACCCCAGCCGACGTCCTCGGCACGCATGATCTCGTAGGTTTCGCGATGCTTGAGCACGCCGTCCTGGTGGATGCCCGACTCGTGAGCGAAGGCATTGGCGCCGACGATGGCCTTGTTGGGCTGCACCGGGTAGCCGGTGATCTGAGACACCAGCTTGGAGGCGGGTACGATCTGGGTGGTGTCGATCCCGGTTTCGACCGGGAAGATGTCGGCGCGCGTGCGTACCGCCATGACGATTTCCTCGAGCGAGGCGTTGCCGGCGCGTTCGCCGAGCCCGTTGATCGTGCATTCGACCTGGCGTGCGCCGACGCGCACGGCGGCGAGCGAGTTCGCCACCGCGAGGCCGAGGTCGTTGTGACAGTGCACCGACCATACGACCTTGTCCGCATTGGGTACGCGTTCGATCAGGCTGCGCAGGGTCGCGGCGAACTGGTCGGGCACGTTGTAGCCGACCGTATCCGGCACGTTGATGGTCCTGGCGCCGGCTGCGATCACGGCTTCGAAGATGCGCGCGAGGAAGTCGAGTTCCGAGCGCCCGGCGTCCTCGGCCGAGAACTCGACGTCGTCGGTGAACTGGCGCGCCCAGCCGATCGCCTTGACTGCCTGCTCGACCACCTGGTCGGGCGTCATGCGCAGCTTTTTCTCCATATGGATCGGGCTGGTGGCGATGAAGGTGTGGATGCGGCCGCGTGCTGCGGGGGCGATCGCTTCACCCGAGCGCCGGATATCGGCTTCGCTGGCGCGCGCCAGCGAACAGACGGTGGACTCCTTGATCGCTTCGGCGATCGCGCGCACCGACTCGAAGTCGCCATTCGAGGCGGCGGCGAAGCCGGCCTCGATGACGTCGACCCGCATGCGCTCGAGTTGGCGGGCGATGCGCAGCTTCTCGTCGCGCGTCATCGACGCGCCCGGGCTTTGCTCGCCGTCGCGCAAGGTGGTGTCGAAGATGATCAGCTTGTCTTTCATGATTTGCTCCCGGGGTCGGAGGAATCGCCCTGCTCGGGCGCTGCAGGCGTGGCGGATTCGACCGCCTGCGTGGTGCTTGTCGTCGTCGCCTCCAACCGATTCTGACGGCGTCGGCGCCAGCGCACCAGTGCGAAGACGTAGCCGGACGCTGCGTAGGCGAGGAAGAGTGCGAACAGGATGCCTGGCGGATAGCTGGAGATGAGTGCGAAGGCGAGCACCAGCGCGATCAACACGATGAAGGGCACGCTCTTGCGCAGGTTGATATCCTTGCCGCTCCAGAACAGCACGTTGCTGACCATGGAAACGCCCGCGAAGATGGTGAGACCGCAGGCGTACCACTGCAGTTCGGGGCCGGCGAAGCCGTTGTCCAGGCCGACCCAGACCATACCTGCGATCAGCGCAGCGGCAGCCGGGCTGGGCAGGCCCTGGAAGAAGCGCTTGTCGACGACGTCGATGTTGGTGTTGAAGCGCGCCAGGCGCAGCGCGGCGCCAGCGCAATAGATGAAGGCGGCGATCCAGCCCAGCTTGCCCAGGTCCTGCAGGGCCCATTCGTACATGACCAGGGCCGGTGCGGCACCGAAGGACACCATGTCCGACAGCGAGTCGTACTCGGCGCCGAACTCGCTCTGGGTGTTGGTGAGGCGGGCGATGCGGCCGTCCAGTCCGTCGAGCACCATGGCGACGAAGATCGCCACCGCGGCATACTCGAAGCGGTCGTTCATGGCCTGCACGATCGCATAGAAGCCGGCGAACAGCGCTGCGGTTGTAAACAGGTTGGGCAGGATGTAGATGCCGCGGCGGCGCTTGTCTAGCATCGGCAGCGGCTCTTGATCTGGGTAGGACACGTTCGGCGTCGCTTCGTGGAGTTCCGAAGCCTGGATTCTAGCGCATGCGGACAAGGGGCCGGGCGCGTCCGCTGCTTCTGTGTGGGGCCACGGTCCGATGCAATGAAAAAGGCCGGCGCCGCTTGCGCGGCACCGGCCTCTGTCAGCCGAAGGCGAAGATCAGTTCTTCGACTTGTCGACCAGGGCCTTGGCCTTGATCCAGGGCATCATCTCGCGCAGCTGGGCGCCGACCTGCTCGATCGGGTGGGCGGCGTTCAGGCGGCGGCGGGCGGTCATGCTCGGGTAGTTGGTGCGGCCCTCGAGGATGAACATCTTGGCGTATTCGCCGGTCTGGATGCGCTTGAGCGCGTTGCGCATGGCTTCGCGCGACTGCTCGTTGATGACCTCGGGACCGGTCACGTACTCGCCGTACTCGGCGTTGTTCGAGATCGAGTAGTTCATCGTCGCGATGCCGCCTTCGTACATCAGGTCGACGATCAGCTTGAGCTCGTGCAGACACTCGAAGTAGGCCATCTCGGGCGCGTAGCCGGCTTCGGTCAGGGTCTCGAAACCCATCTTCACCAGCTCGACGGCGCCGCCGCACAGCACGGCCTGCTCGCCGAAGAGGTCGGTCTCGGTCTCTTCGCGGAAGTTGGTCTCGATCACGCCGCCCTTGGTGCCGCCGTTGGCTGCGGCGTAGGACAGGGCGATGTCACGCGCCTTGCCGGACTTGTCCTGGTAAACGGCGATCAGCGACGGCACGCCGCCCCCGCGCAGGTACTCGGAACGCACGGTGTGGCCGGGGCCCTTCGGGGCGACCATGATCACGTCCAGGTCCTCGCGCGGCACGACCTGGTTGTAGTGCACGTTGAAACCGTGGGCGAAGGCGAGCACGCCGCCCTTCTTGATGTTCGGTTCGACTTCGTCCTTGTAGACCTGCGGGATGTTCTCGTCCGGCAGCAGGATCATGACGACGTCGGCGCCCTTGACGGCCTTGGCGATCTCTTCGACCTTGAGGCCGGCAGCCTTGGCCTTGTCCCACGACGAGCCGTCCTTGCGCAGGCCGACGGTGACCTTGACGCCGGAGTCGGACAGGTTCTGGGCGTGGGCATGGCCCTGCGAGCCGTAGCCGACGATGGTGACCTTCTTGCCCTTGATGAGGGAGAGGTCGGCGTCCTTGTCGTAATAAACCTTCATGTCTTTCCTTTCTTGCTTAGCGGGTCTGGAGGTGGTGCGGGGTTCTGCGAGTGTGGATGCGAGCGCGCGCAGCCTCAGAGCTTGAGTACGCGGTCGCCGCGGCCGATGCCGCACACGCCCGAGCGCACCGTCTCGAGGATCAGCGAGGGGTCGATCGCGCCGATGAAGGCGTCGAGCTTGCCCTGGTTGCCAGTCAGTTCGACGACGTAGGACGTGTCGGTGACGTCGATGATGCGGGCGCGGAAGATGTCGGTGGTGCGCTTGATCTCCTCGCGGTCCTTGCCGGTGGCGCGCACCTTGATGAGCATCAGCTCGCGCTCGATGTGAGCCGCTTCGGAGATGTCGACCACCTTGACCACCTCGATCAGCTTGTTCAGCTGCTTGGTGATCTGCTCGATGATGTCGTCCGAGCCGGTGGTGACGATCGACATGCGGGACATCGAGGCGTCCTCGGTGGGGGCCACCGTGAGCGATTCGATGTTGTAGCCGCGCGCCGAGAACAGGCCGGACACGCGCGACAGCGCACCGGCTTCGTTTTCGATCAGGAGGGAGATGACGTGACGCATGGTGTGTTCGGGTCCGGGTTCAGCGGGAGGGCGTTCAGAGGTCTTCGGCCGACAGGATCATCTCGGTGAGACCCTTGCCGCCTTGCACCATCGGGTACACGTTCTCGGTCTGGTCGACCTGGAAGTCGAGGAAGACGAGTTCGTCCTTGTGCGTGGTGAAGGCCTCGCGCAGCGCGCCTTCGACGTCGGCCGGGCGGTCCACGCGGATGCCGACGTGGCCGTAGGACTCGGCCAGCTTGGCGAAGTCGGGCAGCGAATCCATGTAGGACTCGGAGTAGCGCCCGCCGTGGAACAGTTCCTGCCACTGGCGCACCATGCCCAGGTAGCGGTTGTTGAGGTTGCAGATCTTGATCGGCAGGCGGAACTGCTTGCAGGTCGACAGTTCCTGGATGTTCATCTGGATCGAGGCCTCGCCGGTCACGCAGGCCACCTGGCGGTCCGGGTTGGCGAGCTTGGCGCCCATGGCGTAGGGCATGCCCACGCCCATGGTGCCGAGGCCGCCAGAGTTGAGCCAGCGCCGCGGCTTGTCGAAGGCGTAGTACTGCGCGGCCCACATCTGGTGCTGGCCAACGTCGGAGGTGACGATGGCCTCGCCGCCGGTTACTTCCCAGAGCTTCTGGATGACGAACTGCGGCTTGATGATCTCGTCCGAGTTCTTGTACACCATGCACTTGCGGCTGCGCCACTCGTCGACCTGCTTCCACCATGCGGCGAGCGCATCGGGGTTGGGGCGAGCCTCGCCTGCCTCGAGCTGGCGGATCATCTCCTCGAGCACTTCCTTGACGTCGCCGACGATGGGGACGTCAACCTTGACGCGCTTGGAGATGGAGGAGGGATCGATGTCGACGTGGATGATCTTGCGCGGCTCTTCGGCAAAGTGCGCCGGGTTGCCAATGACGCGGTCGTCGAAGCGGGCGCCGACGGCGAGCAGCACGTCGGAGTAGTGCATCGCCATGTTGGCTTCGAAAGTGCCGTGCATGCCCGGCATGCCCAGGTACTGACGATCGCTGGCGGGGTAGCCGCCCAGGCCCATCAGGGTGTTGGTGATCGGGTAGCCGAGCAGGCGGGTGAGGCGGGTGATCTGTTCGGCGGCGTTGGACAGCACCACGCCGCCGCCGGTGTAGATCATCGGGCGCTTGGCTTCGAGCAGCAGTTGCACGGCCTTCTTGATCTGGCCGGAGTGGCCCTTGACCACCGGGTTGTACGAGCGCATCGAGATCTCGCGCGGATACTCGAACTCGCACTTGTGCATCGACACGTCCTTGGGAATGTCGACCAGCACGGGCCCGGGGCGCCCGGTGCGCGCCAGGTAGAAGGCCTTCTTCATCGTCGCCGCGATGTCGCGCACGTCCTTGACGAGGAAGTTGTGTTTCACGCAGGGACGGGTGATGCCGACGGTGTCGACTTCCTGGAAGGCGTCCTGGCCGATCGCCGCCGTGGGCACCTGGCCGGAGATGATCACCATCGGGATCGAATCACAGTAGGCAGTGGCGATGCCGGTGACTGCGTTGGTGGCGCCAGGGCCGGAGGTCACCAGTGCGACGCCGACCTTTTCGGTGCTGCGCGCGAAGCCGTCGGCAGCGTGCACCGCGGCCTGCTCGTGGCGCACCAGCACGTGGCGCACCTGATCCTGCTGGAACAGCGCGTCGTAAAGGAACAGCACCGCACCGCCCGGATAGCCGAAGACATACTCGACCTTTTCTTCCTGCAGGCACCTGATTACAATTTCGGCTCCGGACAGCACCATCGAAAGCTCGCTTGTTTGTTGGGGTTTGAATAAACGCAGAACGTTACCGGCCGTCCGCGGTTTGGTCAAGGCTGCGTCCCTGGTGCGTGTGCCTGTAAATCCGGGTTTTCCGATGGGCGGGGCGCGTCCGACCCCGTCTCAGGGCGGCCGGCACGCTGTCGGCGGGCCGCCTCGGGTCCGTCCTGAGCTCCACCTTTCTGTTTCAGCCTTGCCGTGCCATCGGCCAGGCGCGCTTTGCGGATGACCTCATGACACGTAGGAAGAGCAAGGCTGCCGTTGTCCGCCCTGAACCAGTCCAGGGTGGGGTGGCAGAGGGCTCGGCGCGGGCCGGAAGGCCGGTGGTCGAGCTTGCCGGGTTGCGCCGACGGCTGGCAGCAATGCTTTATGAGTCCTTGCTGCTGCTCGGCGTGCTTGCGCTGACTTTCCTGATCCCCTATCTGGTGCTTGGCGTGGTGTTCGAGTTCGCGCCGCCGGGCTGGTTTGCCTGGGCACACATCTTCGCCGTACTCGGCGCCTATTTCGTCTGGTACTGGCGCCGTAACGGCCAGACCCTGTCGATGCAGACGTGGCGGCTCAAGCTCGTGCGCGCCGACGATGGCCGTGCGGTGGGCCGTGGGCAGGCCTGGCTGCGCTATGCGCTTGCGTGGCCGTCGCTGATGCTGTTCGGTGGTGGCCTGGTGTGGGCGTTGATCGATCGTGACCGTCAGTTCCTGCATGACCGCCTGGCCGGGACTTGTATCGTGCTCCTGCCGTCTTCGCCCAAAACCTGATGCAGTGATCTTCGGGGCCTCCCCTGGCGCAACCAGTCGGTCCGCTCGACGCTGGTGTCCGGCGCCAGGCAAGCGCCCCGGAACCGACCCCAACGCCAGCCTGCGGACCGCAGTCCTGGCTGCACGGAGAACAATATGCAGAACGATCAGCCCCAGACCATCCAGCGCGCCGACTACCAGCCGCTTTCGTGGACCGTGGACACCGTTGACCTCCATTTCGCCCTCGATGCCGGTGCGACAGTGGTGACCAACCGCATGCGCTGCGTGCGCAATCCTGATGCCGCGCCGGGGCCGATCCGCCTCTGGGGCGAGGCCATGGAGCGCCTCGAGCTGACCGTCGATGGCGCGCAGCCGGTGGCGTTGCGCGAGACGGGGGCGCTGCTCGAGATCGATGCCGCCGGCGAGTCCGTCATGGTCGAAGTGCGCACGCGAGTCGATCCGCGCGCCAATACAACGCTGTCCGGCCTGTATCTGTCGTCAGGCGGCTTCTTCACCCAGTGCGAGGCCGAGGGCTTTCGCCGCATCACCTGGTTCCCGGACCGGCCGGATGTGATGGCGCGCTACACGGTGACGCTGGAGGCCGACCGCGAGGCTTGCCCGGTGCTGTTGTCGAACGGCAACCTGGTGGGGCAGGGCGAGCTGCCCAACGGGCGTCACTACGCAAAGTGGGAAGACCCCTTTCCAAAGCCGTCCTACCTGTTCGCGCTGGTGGCGGCCAGGCTGGTCGCGCTCGAGCGCAAGGTGCGCACGCTGTCCGGCCGTGAGGTGCTGCTGCAGGTGTGGGTGGAGGAGGGCAACCTCGACCGTTGCGAGCATGCGATGGAGGCGCTGGTGAACTCGATGCGCTGGGACGAGGAGACCTTCGGCCTGGAACTCGATCTCGACCGCTTCATGATCGTGGCCGTGGCCGACTTCAACATGGGGGCGATGGAGAACAAGGGGCTGAACATCTTCAACACCAAGTTCGTCCTCGCCAAACCGGACACCGCCACCGACGTCGATTACGAGAACGTCGAGAGCGTCGTTGCGCACGAGTACTTCCACAACTGGACGGGCAACCGCGTCACCTGCCGCGACTGGTTCCAGCTCACCCTCAAGGAAGGTCTCACCGTCTTCCGAGACCAGCAGTTTTCGGCCGACATGCTGGCGCGCGCTGCCGGGCCGGAGGGCGCGGCCTCGGCGCGCGCGGTCAAGCGCATCGACGACGTGCGTGTGCTGCGCGCGGCGCAGTTCCCCGAGGATGGCGGCCCGATGGCGCATCCGATCCGCCCCGACAGCTACCAGGAGATCAACAACTTCTATACCGCCACCGTGTACGAAAAGGGTGCCGAGGTCATCCGCATGTTGCACACCCTGCTCGGGCAGGAAGGTTTTCGCAATGGCATGGATCTCTACTTCAGCTATTTCGACGGCCAGGCGGTGACCTGCGACGACTTCGTGGAGGTGATGTCCGAGGCCAACAACGGCTTCGATCTCGATCAGTTCATGCGCTGGTACAGCCAGGCCGGCACCCCGCGGGTGAAGGCGAGCGGGACATGGAACGCGGCCGATGGCTGCTACGCCCTGACCCTGTCGCAGCACACCCCGGCGACGCCTGGCCAGCCCGACAAGCTGCCGCTGGTGATCCCGGTCGCGGTCGGGCTGATCGGTCCGGACGGCCGTGACCTGCCGCTGCGACTCGAAGGCGAGACCCAGGCGGGCGCTACGACGCGGGTGCTCAAGCTGACCGAGGAAGCACAGGTGTTCCGCTTCATCGGCCTTGCTGCAGAGCCGGTGCCCTCGCTGTTGCGCGGCTTCTCGGCGCCGGTCATCCTCGAGCTCGATGAGGACGACGCCCGCCTGGCCTTCCGCATGGCGCACGATGCCGACCCCTTCAACCGCTGGGATGCCGCCCAGCGTTATGCCGAGCGCGTCGTCCTGGCGATGGCGGGCGGCGCCAGTGCCGGCCTGCCGCAGGCCTTCGTCAATGCCTTCCGGGCGCTGCTTGCCGATACGCGCCTCGATCCGGCCTTCCGCGCCCAGGCGCTCGCCCTGCCGGCCGAGCCCTATCTGCTCGAGCGCATGTCCCCGGCTGATCCGGGGGCGCTGCGCACGGCGCTGATCGCGGTGATGGGAGCACTTGGCCGCGAGCTCGCAGGCGACTGGCTGCGAGTGGTCGATGGCATGCAGGTGAGCGGCCCTTATCGTTACCACCCCGGTGACGCTGGCAAGCGTGCGCTGGTCAACCTGGCCTTGCGCTACCTGTGCGCGGGTGGGCAGGCGAGTGGCCTGGCGCTCGCCGAGGCGCGCTTCGCGGCGGCGACCAACATGACCGAGCGCTTTGGCGCGCTCGCGGCGCTGGTGCAGAGCAGCAGCCCGGCACGCGGCGCGGCGCTGCTTGCCTTCCATGCGCGCTATCGCAATGACGCGCTGGTGCTCGACAAGTGGTTCGCACTGCAGGCCGGTGCATGGCGTTGGGAAGAGGGCGGAGAGCCGGCGCTGGATCGGGTCAGGGTACTGCTGAGCGATCCTGCGTTCAGTCTCGCCAATCCGAACAAGGTCTATGCCCTGCTCGGCACCTACTTCCGTGCAAACCCGGGTGAATTCCACCTCGCCGACGGTAGCGGTTATGCCTTCTGGGCCGACCAGGTGATCGCGCTCGATGCGCGCAATCCGCAGGTCGCCGCGCGTATGGCGCGTGCGCTCGAGAACTGGCGCCATTATGCGCCTGCGCTGCAGGCGCGTATCCGGCCTCAGCTCGAGCGTGTGCTTGCAAGCCCGGGGCTGTCGCCTGACGTGGCGGAGATCGTCGGCAAGGCGCTGCAGCAGTAGGTCTGCTTGCAACACCAGGGTGCAAAGCAAGACGCCGGACGGTGTCCGGCGTCTTGCTGGTTGCGTTCAGCGGGGTATCAAACCCGCTCGAGCGCTCTCACTCGGCGGCGAGGTCGCCGGCGATGTAGCTCTCGAGATGCTTGATCGTCTCTTTCTGGTGACTGACGATGGACTTGACCATGTCGCCGATCGTCACGATGCCGAGCACCTTGCCTTCCTCGACCACGGGGAGGTGACGGAAGCGGCGTTCGGTCATGATCGACATCACCTCGTCCACCTGGTGACTGAGCGAGACGGTGTGCGGGTTTGCCGTCATCAGGTCGCCCACCTTCACGTCGCGCGACATCAGGCCCTTGAGCACGACCTTGCGGGCGTAGTCACGCTCGGTGAAGATTCCGACCAGGCGATCGTTGTCGATGACCAGCACCGAGCCAACGTCGAATTGCGCCATCAGGGAGAGGGCATCGAAGACCGAATCGGTGGGCCGCACCGCATGAAAGGTTGCGCCCTTTTGTTCCAGGATCTGTCTTACGCTCGTCGCCATCTTTTCAATCCCCCATCCTTGTTTATGTGCAGGCCGCAGGTGCGCGGTGTTCTTGTACCCCGTTTTTAACCATAACTGGGCATGGACGCAAGGCCGGAGGAACCCTGACGGGCGTCAGATCTCCAGGTTGTCGATCAGCCGTGTCTTGCCCAGACGCGCGGCTGCGAGGACCACGAGTGCATCGTCCAGGTGCACCGGCGGTTGCAGGTCGGCACGCCGGCGCACCGCGATGTAGTCCGGTTGCCAGCCAGCGGCCTCGAGTTCTGCCATGGCCTCGGTCTCGAGTTTGAGCAGGTCATGGTCGCCGCTGCGCACCGCGTCGCGGATGCGGCACAGCAGGCGGTGGAGCAGGGGCGCGCGGCGGCGTTCTTCGGCGCTCAGGTAGCCATTGCGCGAGGACAGCGCAAGGCCGTCGTCGGCGCGCACCGTGTCTCCCGGCAACACCTCGACCGGCATCGCCATCTCGCGCACCATGTTGCTCAACACCATCAGTTGCTGGTAGTCCTTCTTGCCGAACAGGGCGACGTCGGGCTGCACGATGTTGAGCAGCTTCATCACCACGGTCGCCACGCCACGGAAATGGCCCGGGCGGAATTCGCCCTCCAGGATGGAGACCTGTGCCGGCGCGGGTTCCACATGGTAGCGCTGGGGCTGCGGGTACATGACCTGCTCGTCGGGCGCAAACAGGTGCGCCACGCCGGCCGCTTCGAGCTTCTCGCAGTCGGCGGCAAAGGTGCGCGGGTAGTGGTCGAAGTCCTCGCCGGCGCCGAACTGCAGGCGGTTGACGAAGATGCTCGCAATCACACAGTCGGCGTGCGCGCGGGCCTGTCGCATCAGCGCAATATGGCCCTCGTGCAGGTTGCCCATGGTCGGCACGAAGGCCACTCGGCCTGCCTGTGCGCGCGCGCTGCGCAGGCTCTCGATGGTGTGGTGGATCTGCATTGCGTCCTGGTCTTGCGTAGGGTGTGCTGGAAAGGGGGGCGAGGCCGGCGAACCGGCCGTTCAGTAGCAGTGTTCGGCGGCCGGGAAGCTGCCGTCCTTGACGGCGGCGGCGTAGCGCGCCACGGCGTCCTCGATGCTGGTCGCGCCGTCCATGAAGTTGCGCACAAAGCGTGCGGTCTTGCCGTGGAATACGCCGAGCATGTCGTGCAGCACCAGCACCTGGCCATCGCAGCCTGCCCCCGCGCCGATGCCGATGGTGGCCATACTGCTCAGACTGCGCGTGATCGTGCTGGCAAGCTCGGCGGGCACCATCTCCATCACCATCAGCGCCGCGCCGGCCTGCTCGAGGGCGAGGGCGTCGGCCTTGAGCCGCGCCGCGCCTTCCTCGCTGCGACCCTGTACGCGATAGCCGCCAAGCTGATGTACTGCCTGCGGGGTGAGGCCGATGTGGGCGCAGACGGGTACGCCGCGCTCGACCAGGAAGCGGATCGTGTCGGCCATGAACTCGCCACCCTCGAGTTTCACCATCTGGGCTCCGGCCGCCATCAGGCGTGCGGCGTTGCGCATGGCTTGCTCGCGGTTCTCGTGATAGCTGCCGAAGGGCATGTCGGTGACGATGAACGGGCGGGCATTGGCACGCGCCACGCACTCGGTGTGGTAGGCCATCTGCTCGAGTGTGACCGGCAGCGTGGATTTCTGGCCTTGCAGCACGTTGCCGAGCGAGTCGCCGATGAGGATGCTGTCGACGCCGGCGCGGCCGAGCAGAGCGGCAAAGCTTGCGTCATAACAGGTGAGCATGGCGATCTTGCGGCCTTCGGCGCGCATCTTGCCAAGTTCGAACAGACTGACGGGTTTCTGGTCCTGGAGGTAGCTCATGGGTCACTCCTGAAGGGAGCCCGGAGTTTTCACCAAAGTGGTGCATTGCACAAGTGTGACGCTGCGCCGGCTGGGTGTCCGGTGGCGAATCCGGGCCCGGGCAGGGGGCTCAGCCCGCGTAGCCGAAGAACTCGCGATAGCCCCGCATCTCGCGCAGGCGTTCGAGCAGGAGCTCGAAATCCTCGTCCTTGTCGACCGGGTTGAGGACGCCAGCGTCGACGATGAACAGCGGTGCGGCGTCGTACTGGTAGAAGTAGCGCGTGTAGCGGTTGGCGACCTGCTCGAGGTAGAGCTCGGTGATGCGACGCTCGGCGTCCAGTCCGCGCTTGCGGACGCGCTCCATCAGGGTGTCCGGGCGCGCCTGCAGATAGATCACGAGGTCGGGCCGGGGCGGTTCGACCTGCTGCACGCTGTCGTGCACGCGCTGGTAGAGCGCGAGTTCGTCCGCCCCCAGGTTCTGCTCTGCAAACAGGCGGTCCTTGTCGAGCAGGAAGTCCGACACCACGCGGCGGTCGCCGTCGACCGGGCCGAGTGCGGCGAGCTGGTCCAGGCGCTGGAACAGGAAGGACACCTGCGTCGCCAGCGCCCAGCGCTCCGCGTTCTGGTAGAAGCGCCCGAGGAAGGGGTTGTGTTCGGCCTGCTCGAGCAGGGTTTCGGCCTGAAGGCGTTCGGCCAGACGACGGGCGAGAGAGGTCTTGCCGGCGCCGATAGGGCCTTCGACGACGATGTAGCGGGCTTTGTCGAGCATGCGGGGCGCCTTCGTCAGCTGCGAAAGATGAAATAGACGGCACCGAGCATACACAGCGCCGCCCATAGATAGTCAAGCTTGAGCGGCTGTTTCATGTACAGCACGACGAAGGGGATGAACACGAGCAGCGTGATCGCCTCCTGCATGATCTTGAGCTGCGCGAGGCTCAATGTGGTTGCACCGATCCTGTTTGCCGGCACCTGCAGCAGGTACTCGAACAGTGCGATGCCCCAGCTCACGAGAGCGGCTACGTACCACGCCTTGCTCTGCATGTTCTTGAGGTGTCCGTACCAGGCGAAGGTCATGAACACGTTGGAGGCGGTGAGCAGCAGGGCGGTCTGCAACCATACCGGGCTAGCGGTTGCGGCCGATGTAGCGGACTGGAGCCAGACAGGCATGGGAACCTCGGAAGGCGCAGTGGTGCGTCGGTATTTCTTGGGCGGGGTGGGGGGCGTGCTGCTGCGGTGGCGGCGGCTGTTCAGTGGCGGCTGATGGCCTGGTCGGCAACGCCCGCGAGCAGGTCGCTGACCGCGCCACGGCGCGGAATGTGCAGGCCCGGCGCAATCTCGGCGAGCGGCACGAGCGTGAACGCGCGCAGATGCATGCGCGGATGCGGGACTTGCAGGTCGGGCTCGTCGATGATCGCCTCGCCATGCAGCAGCAGGTCGAGATCCATCGTTCGCGGTGCCATGTGAAAATCGCGCGTGCGTCCGCCCTCGCGCTCGATCATCAGCAAGGCCTCGAGCAGGACGCGTGCTTCGAGGCTGGTGGACAGTTCGATGACCGCGTTGATGTAGTCGGGCTGGCCTACCACCCCGACCGGTGCGCTGCGGTACAGCGCGGAGCGGGCCAGGACCTGCGTTGATGGCAACGCGTCCAGGCGCTGTAGGGCAAGTGCAAAAGCGGCGACAGGGTCGCCGAGGTTTGCGCCGAAGGCGACGAACGCGCGTACCGGGGGGCTCATGAGGCGTTCAGGCGCCTTCCGGCGCCGTGCCGGCCTCGCCGCCCCCCGCGGGCTTGCGCCGGCGGCGGCGCTTCTTCTTCGCCGGACTGGTTTCGGCAGGCGCCTGGCGCAGCAATGCCTCACGCTCATCATGACCGGCATGGGCGAAGTCGTTCCACCAGTCGACGATCTCCATCGGGATCTCACCTGCCTGCGCGCGCAGGCGCAGGAAGTCCCATCCGGCGCGGTAGCGCGGCTGCTCGATGAGGCGGTAGGGCGTCTTGCCGCTGCGCTTGTCGAAGCGCGGCTGCAGCGCCCAGATGTCCTTGATGTCGCCCGCGATGCGGCGCGTGATCGCCAGCTTGCCGGCTTGAGCGTCGAGGACTTCGTCCATGGCCTCGAACAGTGCAGGTTGGCCGGCCTCGCCTGCCACCTTCCTGCGCTCCCAGGCGGCGAGGACCTCATGCCAGAGCAGGGTGGCGAACAGGAAGCCGGGCGACACCGACTTGTCCTGGCGGACGCGCTCGTCGGTGTTCTGCAGCGACAGCCAAACGAAGCGTTCGCCCATAGGCTGCTCGAGGATGACGTCGAGCAGGGGCAGCAGGCCGTGGTGCAGGCCTTCTTCGCGCAACTGCTGCAGGCATTTGACGGCGTGGCCCGAGAACAGCAGCTTGAGCATTTCGTCGAAGAGCCGCGCCGCCGGGACGTTCTCGAGCAGCACGCCCATCTCGCGGATGGGGTGGCGCGCGGCAGGGTCGATCGTCAGACCGAGCTTGGCGGCCAGGCGCACGGCGCGCAGCATGCGAACCGGGTCTTCGCGGTAGCGTGTGCGCGGGTCGCCGATCATGCGCAGGGTGCGCTGCTCGATGTCGGCAACGCCGTGGTGGTAGTCGATGATGGTCTCGGTGCCCGGGTCGTAGTACAGGGCGTTGACCGTGAAGTCGCGGCGGGTGGCGTCTTCTTCCTGGTTGCCGAAGACGTTGTCGCGCAGCACGCGGCCGTGTTCGTCGGTTTCGGCCGATTCGGCGTCCTGGCTGGCGCGAAAGGTGGAGACCTCGATGGTCTCCGGCCCACTCATCACATGCACGATCTTGAAGCGGCGGCCGATGATGCGCGAACGCCGGAAAGCCGCGCGCACCTGTTCGGGGGTGGCGCTGGTGGCGACATCGAAATCCTTCGGCGGTTGGCCGATGAGCAGGTCGCGCACCGCGCCGCCAACGACGAAGGCCGTATAGCCTTGCTCCTGCAGTGTCATGCACACCTTGCGCGCGGCAGGCGACAGCTGCTCGCGCCGGATGCCGTGGCGTTCGAGCGGGATGCGGGCGGGTTGGTGGCGGACGGTGGGCGCCGGGCGCTTGAAGACCTTGCGCAGCAGCTTGCGGATCATTGGGGAAGGCGTCGTGCTTGCATAAGCCGCCAATGATAACCGATCGCCCCGTTGCGGCGGTGCGCCTTCCCCCGCCCGCGCATTCAGCGCAGCGAGATCACCGGCCAGCCCTGCGCGGTGGCATGGGCGCGCAAGGTGTCATCCGGATCGACCGCGACCGGGTTGGACACGCGCCCCATCAGCGGCAGGTCGTTGTGCGAGTCGCTGTAGAACCAGCTGTGCTCGAAGCTGCCCATGTGCAGGCCGAGCGATTCCAGCCAGGCTTCGACACGTTCGATCTTGCCGGCCTTGAAGGCCGGCGTGCCGCGGGGCTTGCCGGTGAAGGCGCCGCCCTCCTGGGCGGGGATCGTCGCGACCAGGTGCGGGATGCCGAACTCGCGCACGATCGGTCCGGTGACGAAGGCATTGGTTGCGGTCACCACCGCAACCAGAGCGCCATCGTCCATGTGCTGGCGGGCCAGCGTTCGTGCCTTGGCCGTGATCATCGGGCGTATCACGACGTCCATGAACTCGCGATGCCAGGTGTCGAGCTGGGCGCGCGGGTGGCGCGCCAGCGGTGCGAGCTGGAAGTCGAGGAAGGCAAAGATGTCCAGCGTGCCGGCCTTGTAATGCTCGTAGAACTCGATGTTCTTCGCTTCCTGGACTTCGCGGTCGAGGACGCCCTTGCCGATCAGGAACTGGGCCCAGGCAAAATCCGAGTCGCCGGCAAGCAGGGTGTTGTCGAGGTCGAAGAGGGCGAGGTTCAAGGCGGTGCTCCGTTGGCTGGTAGGTCGTATTGGTGAGGGGCTGAGTGCGTGAGAGGGCTCAGATCTCGAGCCCGTGCTGCATCATCTCGCGCAGCAGGGGCAGGGTGATCGGACGCTTGCGTTCGAGCGAGGCGGCGTCGAGCGCATCGAGCACGGTGCGCAGGCTGGCGAGGTCGCGGCGGCCATGGCGCAACAGGAAGTCGATCACTTCGTCCGACAGACGCAGGCCGCGCCGCTCGGCGAGCGTGCCAAGGATGCCTGCGCGCGAATCGTCGTCGAGCGGCTGTACCTCGTAGATCAGGCACTGGCCGATGCGGGTGCGCAGGTCTTCGCGCAAGTGCAGGCCGAGCGGGGCTGACGGACCGGCGAGCAGCAGCGACTGGCCGTTGCCGCGGGCACGGTTGAAGGCGTTGAAGAGCGCGATCTGGGCCTCGGCGCCCAATTGGTCTACATCGTCCACCGCCACCATGGCGTCGGGCGTTTCGGGCAGGTTGTCGTCGATGTCGGCAGCGGTGAACAGGTGAGCGGGGCGGCCGCTTTCGCGCGCGAGGGCCGCCGCTGCGCGCAGAAGATGACTGCGTCCGCTGCCGGGCGCGCCCCAGAGGTAGACATGGCGCACCGGCAGCTGCCGCGCCGTACCCAGGCTGGCGAGCAGCGACACGGTTGCGACCAGCTCGGCATTGGTGCCGGCGACGAAATTCTCCAGGGTCGGTGGCGTGTCAGGGCGGATGTCGAGGACGAGCTGTTTCATTTTTCGCCCTCGTCAGCGGTAGGTGGCGTAGCACCGTCGCGGCCCAGGTAAACCGGGCTGGCGTACCAGGCACCTCGTATCTCGCGCAGACCCACCAGCAATGCTGCACTCACTGGCAGCGCCACCAGCACGCCGACAAAGCCGAACAGCTGGCCGAACGCCATGAGCGCAAAGATGACCGCCAGCGGGTGCAGGCCGATGCGCTCGCCGACCAGGTAGGGGGTGAGCAGGAAGCTCTCGAGCAGCTGGCCGAGGCTGTACACCACGGCAACCCCGAGCAGCGGCGTGATGCCCTCGCCCTGCAGTAGCGCGGCCATGATCGCCAGCAACAGGCCGCCACCAAAACCGACGAAGGGGATGAACACCAGCAGGCCGGTGAGCACGCCCACCGGCAGGGCGAACTTGAGTCCGGCCAGCCACAGCCCGACGCTGTAGAAGACCGCGAGCAGCAGCATCACCGAGAGCTGGCCGCGCAGGAACTCGGACATCACCGAATCGATGTCGCCGATGATGCGCAGCGTGCGCTCGAGCATCGGCCGCGGCACGATGCGCTGCAGTTCGGCAAGGATGCGCGGCCACTCCTGCAGCAGATAGAACATTACCAGTGGAATCAGGAACAGGTTGGCGACGAAGGCGATCACCGCCATGCCCCCGGTCTTGAGGTGCCCGAGCATGATCGGCAGCAGGTCCTGCGCACTGTCCCAGTGGTCGGTCAGGAGCTTGCGGAACTGCTCGGCATCGAGCTTGATCTCTGCGCCCAGCCGGGCCTGCAGCAGGGGGGCGACCTCGGCATTGAAGAGCTCGATCAGCTCGGGCAGGCGGCGCACCAGCAGTACGCCTTCGCGATACACCATTGGCAGCAGGATCAAGGCCAGGGCCACCAGTAGCAGGCCGAGGCCGATGATCACCAGCAGTACGGCGAGCGCGCGTGGCACGCGGCGCGCGACCATCCAATTGACGGCGGGGTCGCAGATGTAGGCGAACACCGCGGCAATCACGAAGGGCGTCAGGATCGGGCCGAGCAGCCAGAACAGGCCGACCAGTGCGATACCGGTCGCCATCCAGACGCGGGTTTGCAGGCGATCGGCGCGGGCAGTGTTCATTTCAAGTAAAATCGCGGACTTGGCGCGGGCGTCAGCCGCCCGCGGAACCCGTAAATGTAGCCACTTGGCGTGGCGGCCTCAAGTTGAGTGCGCCGCCGGGTGGCCCCGCCCTGCATTTCTTGCGAGCCCAGAGGACCGACCTTGAGCGCACCCACCTCTCCCAATCAAGCCTCCCTTTCCTACCGCGACGCCGGTGTGGACATCGAAGCCGGCGACGCCCTGGTCGACCGCATCAAGCCTTTCGCCAAGCGCACCATGCGTCCCGAGGTGCTGGGCGGCATCGGCGGTTTCGGCGCACTGTTCGAACTGTCGAAGAAGTACAAGGAGCCGGTGCTGGTGTCGGGCACCGACGGCGTCGGCACCAAGCTCAAGCTCGCCTTCCAGCTCGACAAGCATGACACCGTTGGCCAGGATCTGGTGGCAATGAGCGTCAACGACATCCTGGTGCAGGGTGCCGAGCCGCTGTTCTTCCTCGACTACTTCGCCTGCGGCAAGCTCGACGTAGACACTGCCGCCGACGTGGTCAAGGGCATCGCCCAGGGCTGCGAGCTGGCCGGTTGCGCGCTGATTGGCGGCGAGACCGCCGAGATGCCGGGCATGTACCCGGCCGGCGAGTACGATCTCGCCGGCTTTGCCGTTGGCGCGGTGGAGAAGGCCGACATCATCGACGGCAGCAGGATCGTACCGGGCGACGTGGTTCTCGGCCTCGCCTCGAGCGGCGCGCACTCCAATGGCTACTCGCTGATCCGCAAGATCATCGACGTCGCCCAGCCCGACCTCGACGCCGACTTCCACGGCCGCAAGCTGCGCGACGTGGTGATGGAGCCGACCCGCATCTACGTCAAGCCGCTACTGGCGCTGATGCAGGCGCAACCCGGTGTGGTGAAGGGCATGGCCCACATCACAGGCGGTGGCATCACCGAGAACGTGCCGCGCATCCTGCGCGACGAGCTCACCGCCCGCATCGACGCCGCGAGCTGGACGCTGCCGCCGCTGTTCCAGTGGCTGCAGAAGGAAGGCAACGTCGACATGCAGGAGATGTACCGCGTGTTCAACTGCGGCATCGGCATGGCGGTCGTCGTTGCAGCGGCGGATGCGGATGCGGCCGAGGCTGCGCTCAAGGCGGCGGGCGAGGCGGTGTACCGGATCGGCCGCATCGATGCGCGCAAGGCTGGAGAGGCGCAGACCATCGTCGGCTGAGGTCGACAGCGGCGGCGGCGGGGGGCCGGCGCATGGCACTCCGGCGGGCGCCGTGTGCCGGGCAGGATGCCTGAGGAGGCTCGACCGTGATCTACCGCGTGGCGGCCGACGGCGTGCTGGTACTGCACCTCGGCTTCATCCTGTTCGTGGTGTTGGGCGGGCTGTTTACGCTGCGCTGGCGGTGGGCGCCGCTTCTGCACCTGCCGGCCGTGGCCTGGGGCGTGTTCATCGAGCTGAGCGGGGGTATCTGCCCGCTCACGCCGCTGGAAAATCTCTTGCGCGCGAAGGCCGGTCAAGCGGGCTACACGGCCGGCTTCATCGAGCACTACCTGCTGGCGCTGATCTACCCGCCCGGGTTGACGCCGCAGATCCAGGTTGTGCTCGCAGGCGTCGTGATCGTTGCCAATGTGCTCATCTATGCCTTCGTGCTGAGGCGGCGGCATTGATCCGGTCGGCCAGGTGCAGCGTCGGCCGCCCGCAGCAGATAGATGCATATCCGCCTTCAACCCCTCGCGGCTTGCGCCGCTCCTACGGCGGGAACATACGCTGCGGCGCTCTCCTGTAGGAGCGGCGCCAGCCGCGAGCTTTTTTGAGCGGTCATCCGGCGTGGTCGCCTTCAACCCCTCGCGGCTTGCGCCGCTCCTACCGAGGGGCGGGGCGTTCAGATGCTTACTCTCCGGTTCGAATCGCTGACATCGATCACCGTTTGCGCGCCCGCCCCCAGGGCGAGGTCGTCGCCACGCTCGTCACGCGGTATGGCTGGATAGACGAGCAGGATGTTCGTCTCCGGAAAGATGCCGGCCAGACGCCCGGGCAGCAAGCGCATCGCGGGGCGCCAGGCGAGACCGCCGACGCGCGCGCCATAAAGGACGAGGGCATCTCCCGGGCCCTTTTTGTCGCTGATGACGCGGATCAGATTCGACCACTTCGCCAGCCCCAGCGTGCGTACCTCGCACTGTGGTGCAATGCCCTTGACGCGTTTGCTGACCTCGGTCTCCTGTTTGGTTTCGGTGAGGATCACGAGCGTGCCGTCGAGCTGTCTGGCAAGGCGCTTGACCAGACGCACGGCGAGCGGAAAGCCGGGTTCGTGGCGGGCGTCGGGTGGAATGGCGAAAAGCAGCCGGCTGCAGGTGTTCAGGGGTGTCCTGGGGCGGCTTACGATCAGGTTGTATTCGCGCTCGGTCAACATGTTCTCGACCAGCGAGCCGAAGAACAGCTCGGGTGCCGTGGTGCGTTCGCTCCAGCCGACGATGACGTCGGTTCCACTTAGCTCGCGCCTCGCCTTGAGGATGCCCGATGCAAGGTTCAGGTCGATGCGTGTGGTCGGCTGCGAGCCCACGTCCGCAGCGGAGAGGTAGCTCGTTGCGCGTGACAGGACACGTTCTGCCGCTACGACCTTTTCGTTCGCGTCCTCCCTGTCCTCGATGACCGTCAACGGGAATATGGGCTGCTGCTGGTCCGGTTCGCGCAGCATCATCGCCAGGTCGAGCAAGGCCTTGTGTGGCGCACGGCTGGACAGGCTGACGAGGATGCGTTGCTTCGAGCCGATCACCGCGTTGTCGTTGCTTGCACTCTGGCGGGCGATCTTGCGGCCGTGGTGATCGACCTGCAGTGGGGCGACGATGCAGGTCACCAGCATCATCATGATCGCGCCGTTGACCACCGCATCGTCGAAAAGGCCCAGATCGTAGCCGACGATCGTTGCCGCCAGCGTAGCCGCGGCCTGAGCGACGCTCAGACCGAATACAAGGCCGGCCTGCTCGCGGCTGTAGCCGAGCAACACGCGAGTGGCGGCGGCGGCAAGCCACTTGGTCACCAGCACGGAGGTGAGCATGGCGAGCATGATCGACAGTGAGCGCACGTCTGCGACAAGCACGCTGACATCGAGCAGCATGCCGACCGAAAGCAGGAAGAAGGGGATGAAGATCGCTTCTCCGGTGAATTGGATCCGGTTCATGAGTGCGCTGTTGTGCGGGATCAGCCGGTTCAGCGCGAGGCCGGCGAGAAAGGCGCCGACAATCGGTTCCGAACCGGCAAGGTGCGCCATGCCGGCGCAGCCGAACACCGTCGACAGCACGAAGACGAACTCCGACACCCCGTTGCGTCCGACATTGCGGAAGAACCAGCGTGCGAGCTTGGGCAGGCCGAACAGCACGATCACGCCATAGAGCACGAGGCTGCCGACCAGCGTGTGCCAGAAGTAGTCCCCAGTGTCGCCACGTGTCGACGCGGCGATCACGGCGAGTACGAGCAGGGCGAGGGTGTCGGTGATGATCGTGCCGCCGATGGCAGTGGTGACGGCTTGATTGTGTGCGATGCCGAGCTGTCGGGTGACCGGGTACGCCAGCAGTGTGTGCGATGCGAACAGGCTTGCGAGCAGAATCGCTGCGGGCAGGCTGAAGCCGAGGACGTAGTACCCCACCAGCGTGCCCACACCTTGCGGAATGGCGAAGGTGAGCAGGCCGAAGACGAGGCTGTGCATGCGGTAGCGCTTGAGCACGACGAGGTCGATCTCGAGCGCGGCGGAAAACATGATGTACAGCAAGCCGACGGTACCGAACAGCACGAACGACTGGTCGCGGGCGAGTACGCCGAGGGCATTGGGGCCGAGTATGGCGCCCGCCAGCAGCAGACCGATCGTGCCAGGCAGGCGCCAGCGCCCCATAACGATGGGGGCAAGCAGGATCAGCAACGCGACGAGTGCGAACACCAGGACGGGGTCCGTAATCGGGAGATAGTCGTTCATTTTGCGCCGCACCATCCGGGAGCGAAGGCTGCATCATAGCGCCGCTCCGGCGCTCGCAAGCAAGCCTGGTGTCGCGTGGGAGGGCGCCGCGCAAAGAAGGCAATCGCCCTGCACGTTGCGGTGTCGTCGGTTAGACTCGGCCGCGGATCTGCAGCGAGAGGGCGGGATGCTGAGCGTATCGGGCGATGTGATCGAAGTGGTGAGGGGTGCGTGCGACCTGCCGAGCGCGGAGGATGCCGCATGACGCCCCGGGGAGGCGCTAGCTCGATGAGATGGGTCTGGATGAGCGGTCTGCTTGCGCTGGTCCTGTCTGCCGCCATCACGGTTTACCTCTGGCCGCTCAGCCCGGGTGTCCTGGCACTGCAGTTCGCCTGGTCGCCGCGCACGTTCGGCGAGATCATTCACCTTTGGCCGCCCGAGGATCTTGAACGTTACCGCCGCCATCTCGTCGTCGATCATGTCTTGCTGCTGTCCTACGCGGCGTTCGGTTGGTTGCTCGCCACGCGTACCCGTGCGTTCGAGCCCTTGGGGCGGGCAGGGAGGGCGTTTGCGCGCGTGTGCCTGCCGCTGGCGGCTGCCTTCGATGCGGCGGAGAATGCCTTTCATGCCTGGCTCACGGAGGTGCCGCGATTCGATACGCCGCTGACCTACCTGTTGTCGACCGCATGTTCGTCCCTGAAGTGGGCGCTGCTGTTCGTGTTTGCGGCGCTGCTCCTGTGGGCGTGCGCCCGCGGCGAGGACTGAGGCGGGGATTGCTGCTACGCTGTCCGCCAGTCCAGCCCTCAACATCAGGGAGTATCAGACCATGAACATCCGGACCTTGCTCATGAGTGGTGCCGCAGTGCTTGCGACCGCGGCGTCGGTCGTCGTGCTCAGCGCTGCGCCGTCGGCCGCCGAAAGCCGGGCGCAGGGCCTGCCCAGCCTGGAGCCGCTCGACTGCGTGTGCTCGCGCGGTGTCGAGCTCGGCGCCGCGGGCGCTGCCGTGTCCACCTTGCGCAACTGCCAGTGCGGTGCGATGCAGTGCGTTGTACATGTACAGTCGGGCCACCTGCAATGTCGATGAGGTCTGCCTCATGAAGCCGCGCGTCACGGTGATCACCCTCGGGGTGGATGAGCTCGAGCGCGCGCTGCGCTTTTACCGCGATGGCCTGGGCTGGCCGACCAAGGGGATCGTCGGCACCGAGTTCGAGCATGGCGCCGTAGTCTTTTTCGACCTCCAGCCGGGCTTGAAGCTGGCGCTCTTTGAGCGCGCGAGCCTGGCCCACGATGCGGGCGTGACAGTCGGCGCGAGGAGTTCCACCGAGTGCCTGCTCAGCCACAACGTGGCCAGTCGCGATGCGGTCGACGCCGTGGTGGCGCAGGCGAAGGCGGCCGGTGCGCCCATTCCGCAACCCGCGCGCGACACATTCTGGGGGGGCTACGCCGCTTACTTCCAGGACCCCGACGGTCACCTCTGGGAAGTGGCCTGGAACCCGCAGTGGCCGCTTCCCGAGGATTGAATACTTTGTGTTGCGGCACCGAGAGGCCCTTGCGTGCCGGGAAACCAATGGCGCACAGGCCGGTCCGTCTTCTGGGCTGGTGCCAAGATGGCGCCGGGCGCCGTTGGCGGCGTAGCATCCCAGCCCGCCTGCGCTTTGCAATGAAAACCATAGAGGCATCATGTCTTCACGTCGTACTCCCGTCCTGGCACTGAGCCTCGCTGGCCTTGCCGTCGTGGCTGCGCTCGCCTGGTATGTCAACCGCGAGCAGTCGGGGGGGCTGAAGGCCGATCGTCCGGGCCTCGCGGCGACCGTGACTGCAACGGGCGCCGCCGCGCCTGTGCGGGTCGAGGCGCAGACGGTACGGGCGCTGGCCCTCGCAGACGATGTAGCGGCGGTGGGCTCGCTGGTGTCGAACGAGTCGGTCGTGCTGCGCCCCGAAGTGTCGGGAAGGATCGCAGCGATCCGCTTTCGCGACGGCCAGGCAGTGGAGCGTGGCGAGGTGCTGGTCGAGCTCGATGCCGCGGTGCAGCGCGCCGAACTACAACAGGCGCGCGCCAACCTGACCCTTGCTGAGTCCAATTTCGGTCGGACCCAGGATCTGTTTGCACGCAAGTTCGTCAGTCAGAGCAGCCTCGATACCGCGCGTGCTCAACTTGAGGTGGCACGCGCGGGTGTGGCGCTGGCGCAGGCGCGGCTCGAGCGCATGCAGATCCGTGCGCCCTTCGACGCCGTAGTGGGCATTCGCAGCGTGAGCCCGGGCGATTTCGTGAAGGACGGCGATGCGCTGATCAACCTCGAGGATATCGCGACGCTCAAGGTGGATTTCCGCCTTCCCGAGCAGTATCTGGACCGTGTGCGTCGTGGCCAGGTGGTCGAGGTATCGAGCGACGTGCTGCCGGGCGAGCGCTTCAATGCTGTCGTGGATGCAGTCGATCCGCTCGTGGACGCCCAGGGGCGGGCAGTGCGGCTACGTGCGAACCTGGACAACCCCGACGGCCGTCTGCGCCCCGGGGTTTTCGCGCGTGTGCGCCTGATCCTCGCCGAGCGTAGTGGCGTGCTGGTGGTGCCGGAGGCGGCGTTGGTGCCGGCGCCGGGCAATGTGCAGTACGTCTATCAGGTCGTCGATGACACAGTGCGCAGGGTGGATGTCCGTACCGGGGTGCGCCGCAATGCTGTCGTCGAGATCACCGAGGGCTTGTCCGCAGGTGCGGTCGTGGTGACGGCCGGCCAACTGAAGCTGCGCGACGGTGCGCAGGTGACGCTCGCGGATGCGCCCAGCGGCGTGGCGCTGGCGGCGGACTGAGGCAGGCAGCGTGCGCATCTCAGACATCTGCATTCGCCGTCCGGTGTTCGCCACCGTGCTTTCCTTGCTCGTGCTGCTGGTCGGGATGATGTCGTACTCGCGGCTTACCGTGCGCGAGTACCCCAATATCGATGAGCCGGTGGTGACGGTCGATACCCGTTACCGCGGTGCGAGCGCAGAGATCGTCGAGTCCCAGGTCACCAAGCCGCTTGAAGATTCGCTCGCCGGTATCGAGGGCGTGGATGTGCTGTCCTCGATCAGCCGCCAGGAGCGCAGCCAGATCACCGTACGCTTCCGCGTCGAGCGCGATGCCGACAGCGCCGCGGCCGACGTGCGCGACCGCGTTTCGCGCGTACGCCAGCGCCTGCCCGACGATATCGATGAGCCGGTGATCGCCAAGGTCGAGGCTGACGCCAGCCCGATCATATGGGTTGCGTTCTCGTCAGACCGCCACTCGCCGCTGGAGATGAGCGACTTTGCCAGCCGCATCATCAAGCCGCGCCTGCAGACCCTGCCTGGCGCAGCGGATGCGCGCGTGTTCGGTGAGCGTCGCTATGCGATGAGGATCTGGCTCGACCGCGACCGCATGGCGGCTTTCGGGCTCACCGTGCAGGATGTGGAAGACGCCATCCGGCGCCAGAATGTGGAGCTGCCCGCCGGACGCATCGAGAGTCGCGAGCGCGAGTTCGCGGTGGTGGCGCAGACCGACCTGGTCGAGCCGGCGCAGTTCGAGGCGGTAGTGCTGCGCCAGGCCGGCACGCCCGACGCCTACCCGGTGCGTATCCGCGACGTCGGCCGTGTCGAGGTGGCGCCCGAGAACGAACGCACTTCGGTACGCTTCATGGGCCGGCCGGCGATCTCTATCGGCCTCATCAAGCAGGCCACTGCGAATCCGCTCGACCTCAAGCGCGGCCTTGACGAGATGCTGCCACGCCTGCAGGCGGAGCTGCCGGAAGGCATGTCGATGACGATTGCCAACGACACCACGGTGTTCATCGAGCGCTCGATCGATGCGGTGTTCGCCACGATCTGGGAGGCGGTGCTGCTGGTGGCCGGCGTGTGCCTGTTCTTCCTGCGCAGCTGGCGTGCGATGCTGGTGCCGCTGGTAACGATCCCGGTGTCGCTGGTCGGCGCCTTCACGCTGATGTATGCCCTGGGCTTCTCGATCAACACCTTGACCCTGCTGGCGCTGGTTCTGGCGATCGGGCTGGTGGTGGACGATGCGATCGTGGTGCTGGAGAACATCTATCGCCATATCGAAGAAGGCATGGCGCCGCTGGCGGCAGCCTTCCAGGGTGCCAGGGAGATCGGTTTCGCGATCGTGGCGATGACGATCACCCTGGCCGCGGTTTATGCGCCGGTGGCCTTCATGACCGGGCGCACGGGGAAGTTGTTTACCGAGTTCGCACTCACTCTGGCGGGGGCGGTGCTGGTGTCGGGCTTTGTCGCGCTCACCCTGTCGCCGATGATGTGCGCGAAGCTGCTGCGCCACGAGCGCACGCATGGACCGGTGTACAACGCCATCGAACGTTTCCTGAGCGGGCTGACTCATGGCTACCGTGGCGTGTTGTCGGCCTCGCTGGAGCTGCGCTGGCTGGTGATGCTGGTGTTTGCCGTGGTTGCCGGGAGCTCGGTGTGGCTGATGGGGCAGCTCAAGACCGAGCTCGCTCCGCTCGAGGATCGAGGGCGCGTGGTCGGCTTGTTCAACGGCCCGGAAGGCGCGACGCTGGACTACATGGCGCGCTACGCACGCGAGCTCGAGGAGATCTACGCCAGCATTCCGGAAGTAGACCGCTACCTCGTGATCACCGGCAACCCGACGGTGTCGCAGGGTATCTCCTTTGTCGGGTTCGCCGACTGGAGCGAGCGCGCGCGCAGATCATCCGAGATCGCCTCCGAGTTGCAGCCGCGCATGCGTGCCGTGACCGGGGTCAATGCCTTTCCCAGCCTGCCGGCGTCATTCGGTCAGGGGGCACGTTCGCGGCCGGTGAGCTTCGTGGTGTCGACCTCGGACAGCTACGAGGAGCTTGCCGCCGTCGCCGAGGCTTTTCTCGATGCGATGCGCGACAACCCTGGCCTGGTGTCGCCCGACACCGACCTCAAGCTCACCATGCCCGAGCTGGCGGTGGAGGTCGATCGCGACCGCGCTGCAGACCTCGGGGTGGCCGTCGATGTCATCGGCCGTACGCTGGAGACCATGCTCGGCGGCCGCCAGGTCACGCGCTACAAGCAGGACGCCGAGCAGTACGAGGTGATCGTCCAGGTGGCGGCGGATGATCGCCGCGACCCGCGTGACATCCGCGACATCTATGTGCGGGCGCGCAACGGCGACATGGTGCCGCTGGCGAGCGTCGTTAAGGTGAGCGAGCGCGTCGCGCCGCGCGAACTCAATCACTTCGGCCAGCGCCGCTCGGTGACGATTTCGGCCAACCTGGCGCCCGATTACACGCTGGGCGAGGCCTTGAAGTGGATGGAGGCGACTGCAGAGCGCCTCCTGCCGCCGGGCTACGGTACCGACTACGACGGCCAGTCGCGCGAGTTCAAGTCGAGCTCGGCTAGCCTGGCGCTGGTGTTCGTGCTCGCGCTGGCTTTCATCTACCTGGTGCTGGCGGCGCAGTTCGAGAGCTTTCGCGATCCCTTCATCATCATGCTCACCGTGCCGCTGTCGATGACCGGGGCGCTTGGTGCGCTGTGGCTGACTGGCGGCACCCTCAATGTATATAGCCAGATCGGCCTGGTCACCCTGGTCGGCCTCATCACCAAGCATGGCATCCTGATCGTGGAGTTCTCCAACCAGCTGCGCGAGCAGGGGCAAGCCCTGCGCGAGGCCGTGGTCGAAGCCGCGGTGCTGCGACTGCGCCCGATCCTGATGACGACTGGGGCGATGGTGCTGGGGGCGGTGCCCCTGGCGCTGGCGACCGGTGCTGGTGCCGAGAGCCGCCAGCAGATCGGCTGGGTGATTGTCGGCGGGCTGCTGATCGGTACCTTCTTCACGCTGTTCGTGGTGCCGACCGTCTACACGCTGCTGGCGCGTCGTGAGCGTGAGGCGCTGCCAGACGGGGCATCGGCACAGATCCAGACCTGAACAAGCGATCGGGCCCGCACCCCGCCCGTGGCGCGAGTGCGGGCCCGGTTGACCGTGTGTGCCGTTGTCAGCCTGCGGTCTCGGCCTTCTTCAGGTGCGCATAGATCTGATCCTTGATCAGCAGCTTTTCCTTCTTCATCACTTCGACTTCTTCGTGAGTGCCGAGCTCGATGTTCGCCTCGACGTTCTTGATCTTGTGATCCAGTTCGTTGTGGCGCTCGAAGAGCTGGGTGAAGTGACGGTCGGTGTTCTTGAGACGGGTGATCAGTTCGCGGTATTCGGGAAACATAGGCTCTCCTGCATTTCAGGCTTGGGAAAAGTCGCGATCTGTTAGCTGCAGTCTACTCCTCTCCCTGTGCCTCCGCGAGTGTCTGCCCGTGACCTGAAAGCCCCCGCGGCTGGCGCCGCGCCCACTGCAGCCGACCTGTACGCGGCCCCGCTGAGCTGTGGGGCGCGACGCGGGCGTTCAACCGAACAGGTAGGGGAAGAGTCTGTTGCGCTCCTCGGCGCTGAGCGCCTTCATGCGCTTGACGTTGCGCTCAGGGATGGCATCCACGTCGGGGTAGTGGGCGATGATCTTCTCCAGGCTCTCTTCGCGGATGATGTGGAGCAGCGGCCACGGCGAGCGGTTGGTGAGGTTGCCAGGGTCATCGCTGTCGGTGTCGGCGAACTGGTACTGGGGATGGAAGCTTGCGACCTGCAGTTCGCCTTCCCAGCCGAAGTGCTCGACCCAGAGGTCTACGGCATCGAGGAAATCATTGTAGTCGGCGAAGTCCTCGAGCATGTCGGGGATGGCGAGCAGCGTGGTCTCGAGCTGTTCCGCCGGGGTGTCCGACAGGCGCTCGAGTTCGGCCTGCAGGTCGTTGAGCAGCGCTTCCTCGTCGCGCGCATGGCTGACGGCGATGCGCACGCGCCCCTCGCGCCGTGGTTTGGCGGCGAAGGGACAGAGCTCGAGGCCGATGACGACTTCGTCGAGCCACTGCTCGACGTCGCTGATGATCTGTTCGTCCATGGGTTTCCGTTGCTTGGGGTAAGAAATGGGCTGGAGGGAGTGGGGCGGCGGGGTACTTGCGCTCAGCTGTCGAGCAGGCTGAATGCCGCCGCGCGCACGGCCTCGGTGAGGTCCGGGCGCAGGCAGTCGAGCTCGATCAGGTCCGGCCATGTTTCGCGGAACTGTCTTTGCCAGGTGAGCTGGCGCTTGGCGAGCTGGCGGGTGGCAGCGATGCCCTTGAAGCGCAGTTCATCGTAGCCGAGGTCACCGTCAAGATACTCCCAGACCTGGCGATAGCCGACGCAGCGCATCGACGGCATGGCCGGGTCGAGCCGATAGTCGTGGCGCAGCTGGCGGACCTCGTCAATGAAACCGGCATGCAGCATGGCGTCGAAGCGCTGTTCGATGCGAGTGTGGAGCACCTCGCGAGCCGAGGGTGCAAGTGCGATGGGCAGCAGTCTGCAGGGCAGGGCGCTGTCTTCCTTGCGCTCATAACTCTCGGCCAGCGGCCGGCCAGTCAGGCGCACGATCTCCAGGGCACGCTGGATGCGTTGGGCGTCACCGGGTTCCAGGCGGGCCGCGGCCCCGGGGTCGAGGCGGGCGAGTTCGGCGTGCATGGCTGGCCAGCCACGCGCAGCCGCTTCGTCGTCAATGGCGCGGCGCAGGGTCGCGTCTGCCGCCGGCAAATCCGACAGGCCGTCGCGCAGGGCCTTGAAGTACAGCATGGTGCCTCCTGCGAGCAATGGAACATGCCCGCGCGCCGTGATCTCTGACATCAGACGCAGCGCGTCGGCGCGAAAGCGGGCCGCGGAATAGCTTTCTTCCGGGGAGATGATGTCGATCAGGTGATGCGGGCAGGAGGCCTGCTCTTCGGCACTGGGTTTGGCCGTGCCGATGTCCATGTCGCGATACACCAGGGCCGAGTCGACACTGATGATCTCGACCGGGAGCCGTTGCGCAAGCGCGAGCGCACAGGCCGTCTTGCCGCTGGCCGTCGGCCCGAGGAGGAGGAGGGCGGGTGGGCGCGGCAATCCCTCAACTGCACATGCGGCGAGGGAGGAGGGGGCGGTGTCCGCGGCTTCTGCGCGACAGGGGGTCGAGTTGCTCAAGTGGATCCGGTAGCAGCAGTCGGCGTGCGGGTCATGGAGGCCGGGGCACGCATGCTGCGCTGGAGATGAGTGCGTTGGCGCGGATTATCCTCCACCCGTGCCAGGAATGGGTGTTGAACGCTGCAGTTGCGGACACACATGCCTGGAATGCCGCTGCCTAAAATAGAGGCAGCGGGACTGACTCTCGATGCGTCAAGGGCTTGCCACATTTATCCACAGCTTGTCCCGAGGGCTGCTCACGGTCGCTGGGGAAAACGGACCACGCCCGAGGGCTCGGATCTGCGCCGGTCGAGCTTGTCCGCATACATCGCGTGATCGGCATGGCGGAGCAGGCTCTCCGGGCTGTCGCCATCGTCGGGATAGAGTGCGCCACCGATCGCGCCGCCGACGCTCAGTCCGAGGCCTGCGATCTGGGGTGTGGTGAGGGGCGCGCGCAGTACCGCTTCGACGTGGAGACGAACCTGATCGAGTGCGGGGCGGTCGGTGACGTTGTCGGTGACGATCACGAACTCGTCCCCGGCGTAGCGGGCGACGAGGTCTTCCGCGCGAACGCTGTGCGCGAGACGGTTGGCAATCTCCTGCAGCACCTGGTCGCCGATCTCGTGACCGTGGTTGTCGTTGATGCTCTTGAAGCGGTTGAGGTCGATGAACAGCACGCCGACGTGTGGGTTGCGCCGGTCATTGCGTGCGTGCTCGATGCGGCGCTGCAACTGCTGGAGCAGGGCCTCGCGGTTGGCGAGCCCGGTCAGGCGGTCGGTGCGCAGGCGGTCCTGCATGCGCTCGAAGCTGCGTGCAAGCTCGCCGATCTCGTCACGGCGCACGATGCCGACCGGCGTCTCGAGGTCGCCGTCACCGATGCGGCTGGCGACTGCCGCCAAGCTGCGCAGATCGCGCGACACCCAGCTCAGGATGCCGAGGCCGATCGCGACCGCGACCATCACGGCGATGGTCGCCAGCACGACCGTGCGGCGTACGTTCTCGATGACGTCGCCGAGGAAGTCGCTGGCTGGCATTGCGACCACGGTAACCCAGTCGAGGCCTGCTGCATCGCGTACGCGGTCGATGGCGGCATGGATCTGGTTGCCCTCTGGGTCGACAAACTCGAATACCCGCGGCAGCTTCTCGTCGCTGACGACCGCAATGCGGTCGCGTACCGTCAGGTAGCTCGCCTTGAGCAAGGGGTGGTCGCTCTCCGCCGCTTGCAGCCGCCCGTAGCTGCCATCGGGCAGCACGACCACGTTGGCGCTCGCTGACGAGGCGATCAGATTGCCGTCCGGCTCCACGATGAAGGCGATGCCGTTGGGCGATACCTTGAGGCGGCCGACGAAGTCATTGAGCGCCTTGAGCGCGACGTCGGTGGCGACCACGCCGGCGAATTCATTTTCGGGTCCCAGCACGCGGCGCGCACGCGTCGCCACCAGCTGCAGGGTGCCGAAATCGATGTAAACCGACGTCCAGGTGTGGCCGTCGGTCGTCTTGCCGTTTGCATACCACGGGCGTGTGCGCGGATCGAACAGCGTGGTTTCCCGGCGGACGAACTCGAGGTGGCCGTCGACACCCTGGTAGCGGTAGATGGCGCGATGTTCGTCCGCGCGCAGTTTCATGCGCAGCTCGACCTCATCGCTCGAGCGGCGATACAGCCCCAGCCCCTGGCCAGCTTCGTTGCCATAGTAAACGTAGTCGTTCGGGTCGGTATGGATGGAGGTTGCCACCCAGAAGCGGTTGCGGATGTCGTGGAAGTCCTGCTCGATGGTCGGTGGTGCGGGCATGCCCTCGGGGAAGGCCGACTCGAGCACTGCGCTCGAACCGACGACGTGCCGGTCGACGGCCTGAGTGATCCGACCGACGGTTTCGAGCAGCAATTGACCCGAGACTGTAGACAGGGCGCGGCTTCCCGCCGAATAGGAGAGCACCCCGAGGGCCACGGCGAGGCCAACGAGGAGCAGCACATAGGGCACGATCAGCACGAGCCGCAGGGAGATGGATTGCAGGAGGCGGGTCGGCATGGCGTTGGTTCGCGTTACAGACTGGCAGTCGCTAAGGCCCTGATTCTCGGACCTTGTGGGGAAGTGCGCAAGCCAGGGTCATCCGCAAGGCGGTGCCGACGAAGCCGACAAGCGCAGGTCATGGACTTGCGGTTATCATCGCGCCTCGCCCGGTCGCTGCTGGAACCGGGTTCGTCTTCGAAATCCCCCGGAGTGTTGTCTTGAAGATCTTCTCGCCGTTGTACGCGCGGACGATGGCATGGTCGCGGCATCGACGCGCCCCCTGGTTTCTAGGTGGGCTCAGCTTTGCGGAGTCGTCATTCTTCCCGATTCCCCCTGATGTGATGCTGGCGCCGATGTGCCTGGCAAACCCGCGGCGGGCAATGTGGTTCGCCTTGCTCACGACGCTGGCTTCGGTTGCGGGCGGCTTGCTTGGCTATCTCATCGGGTACTTCGCATTCGACGCGATTGAGCCGTGGCTGCGCGAGACACGCTACTGGGCGGCCTACGAGCAGGCGGTAGCCTGGTTCGATACCTGGGGTTTCTGGGCAATCTTCGTCGCGGGCTTCTCGCCGATTCCGTACAAGGTGTTCACGATCGCAGGGGGCGTGGCGTCGATGGCGCTGGCGCCCTTCGTGCTGGCCTCGCTGGTGGGCCGTGGGGCGCGCTTCTTCCTTGTAGCCGGGCTGATGGCCTGGGGCGGCGAGCGCATGGAGGCCGTGCTGCATCGCTACGTCGACCGCCTGGGGTGGGCGACGGTCGCCGTGGTCGTGGTGGGGGCGCTGATCTACAGCTTATAGGTACGCGCAGGGGCTTGCGTCTTGGCGCGCCGGCGCTACTGGGGTGCCGGCGCTACTGGCCGCGCATGAAGAAGCGATCGAGTTCTGCCATGCTGAACTGCGTCCAGGTCGGCCGTCCGTGGTTGCACTGGTCTGCGCGCTCCGTGGCCTCCATGTCGCGCAGCAGCGCATTCATCTCGGGCAGGGTGAGCTGGCGATTGGCACGTACTGCGCCATGGCAGGCCATCGTAGCGAGCAGTTCGTTGCGGCGCGTCGTCACCACCTCGGTGGCGGGGTATTCGCGCAGTTCCTGGAGGAGCTGGCGCATCAGTTCGGCCACGGGGGCGGCGGCGAGGAGGGCAGGCACGCTGCGTACGGCGAGTTCCTGCGGCCCGGCGGTGCTCACGTCGAACCCCATGCCGGCGAGGACTTCGCGGCATTCCTCTGCGGCGGCCATGTCCTTGGCGCTGACCGAGAACACGGCTGGAATGAGCAGGCGCTGGACGGCGGGCCGGCCATCGAGCACCGTCTTCAGGCGCTCGTAAAGGATGCGTTCGTGCGCTGCATGCATGTCCACCAGCACCAGGCCATGCGTGTTCTGCGCCAGGATATAGACCCCATGCAGTTGGGCGAGCGCGAAGCCGAGCGGTGGCGCTGCGCCCTCGTCTGCAGACAGGGTCCTGGTTGGCCATGCGGTTGTGCTTGCCGCGGCCTGGACTGGCGCAGCGCCGCCGACAGGGCGGGCGCCAGCGGCGAAGTCCAGGTAGCTGCGGCTTGCGGCTTCCATGGCGAGCTGGCCCTGGCGCGCTGGGGCGGCAGACCAGGCGTGCCAGGTCTGAGTCCCGGCGTTGCCCGTGCTGCTGCCGGTGAGCGCAGACGTGGCGGCCATGCCAAGCATGCTGTCGGCGGACACTGCCCGATGATGCGGCGCAGTCGAGCTCGCGTCCGGTTCGATGCGGTTTGCACCGCTTTCGGCGAGCGTGCGCTTCAGCGCGTGGTAGATGAACTGGTGGACCGCACGCGCCTCGCGAAAGCGCACCTCGATCTTGGCTGGGTGCACATTCACATCGACGCCCGCCGGGTCGAGCTCAAGAAAAAGGACATACGCCGGATGGCGGCTGCCGTGCAGGATGTCGGCATAGGCTTCGCGCACTGCATGGGTGAGCAGCTTGTCACGCACGAAACGGCCATTGACGAAGAAGAACTGCGCGTCGCGGCTCGACCGCGAGTAGGCGGGCAGTGAGGCGAAGCCGGCCAGCCTCAGCGGCCCGGCATCTGCTTCCACCTGGCGCGCCTGGGCAACGAAGTCGTCCCCCATCAAGGCTGCGACCCGTTGCGCGGCAGGTGAGGGCGGCAGGCGGTGGGTCACGCGCCCGTTGTGTGCGAGCTGCAGGCTGATGTCCGGACGGGCGAGTGCGACGCGGCGGAACACGTCGTCGCAGTGCGCGTACTCGGTGGCCTCGGTCTTGAGGAACTTGCGTCGTGCCGGGGTGTTGAAATAGAGGTCGGCCACTTCGACCACGGTGCCCTGGTTGAGCGCGGCAGGCGCGATGCTGCGATCGCTGCCGTCGATGCGCCAGGCGTGAGTCGCAGCTTCGGCGCGGCTGGTGATCGTGGTGCGGGCGACGGCGGCAATTGCAGCGAGCGCTTCGCCCCGAAAGCCCATGGTGCCGACGCGCTCGAGGTCGTCGAGCGACGCGATCTTGCTGGTGGCGTGACGTTCGAGGGCGAGGGCAAGCTCCTCGCGATCGATGCCGCAGCCGTCGTCGGTGACCCTGATGCGGCGCACGCCGCCCTGTTCGAGCTGGACCTCGATCGCACGCGCGCCGGCATCCACTGCGTTCTCGAGTACCTCCTTGAGGACCGAGGCCGGGCGTTCGACAACCTCGCCTGCGGCGATCTGGTTGACCAGCAGGTCGGGAAGGCGGTGTATGTGGGGCATGGCGTGCTTGGATGATGAGCCGACGGCTGGGCGGCCTCGCATTATAGGCGCTGAGCTGCAGGCCGGGCCGCGGCGCCGGCCGTGCGCGCCTTGGCTCGAGGGGCAGGGCATGATCGGCAAGCGCTCGGTTATGATCCAGGGTCAGGGGCAATAGCGGGGGCGCAGGGCAGATGCATCAAGCTGAGCGGGGGTTGCCGGCACGGGCCACAGGCGTCCACCTCGGTGTGGTCTGCCTGATGTTGGTGCTAGCGGTGGCGCTCGGAGGCTGCTCGTCGCCGGGGACGGCGCCTTCTGAGCAGCGCGCGCGTGGTTTCGACCTGCGCCAGCTGCTCAAGACCGACATCAACCGCGTCGCCGAGCGCCATCAGCAACATGTGTTCGCCAGCTTGCGCCGCCTTGCCGACAAGCTGTACAAGCGCAATCCCGATGAGTGGCGCAAGGGTGGTGCGGGCAGTGCCGAGGCAGCGATCTCGAGGATCTTCGACGAGAAGCATCGCTGGCGTTTTGCATCGCTAGGTAACCGTCGCGACCTCGACGCCATGCAGATTGCGCTGCATCCGGAGTATCGCGGCGACCGGGTCCAGGCCCTCGTCGTCGGGCTCGCCAGCATGGTGCAGGCCGCCCTCGGCGATCGCGAAGTTTTTTACATGCTGGATGATCTGGAGCCCCAGCACATCTACAATGCCGCCCGTAACGTAGAGATTGCAGCGTGGAAGCTCGCGACGGCGCGCGACCCTTCGGGGCGCCCGCTGTTGTTGTCCAACGAGATGGGCGAGGTTGCCAACCTGAGCTTCGAGCGCGAGTTCGGTCGCATCATCGGGCTGCTCGATGCGCTCGCCGATATCGTCGAGGACGAAACCGACCGCACCGTCACACGCGTGGTCCAGAACCTCGGCACCGCGGTCTTCCTGCCTGTGTATTGAGCCAGCCAGCTACTTTGAAAGTGCCCGTGCTGGAGCCTGTTTCCCGACTCCCTCATTGCCATGAAGTCCATCGTCATCCTTATCTCCGGCCGCGGCAGCAACATGGAAGCCATTGTGCGTTCACGCATACCCGGCGCCCGCATCGCCGCGGTGATCAGCAACCGGCCGCAGGCGCCGGGCATTGTCTTTGCGCGTGAGCACGGCATCGACACCGCGGTGGTCGACCACACCGCCTATCCGGATCGCGAGGGTTTCGACGCGGCGCTGATCGAGGCCATTGATGCCCACCGTCCGGATCTCGTGGTGCTTGCCGGTTTCATGCGCCTGCTCACGGCCGGCTTCGTGCGCCATTACGAGGGCCGTTTGCTCAATATCCACCCTTCGCTGCTGCCTGCTTTCACCGGGCTCAACACGCATCGCCGCGCCCTCGAGGCCGGGGTGAGGGTGCACGGCACGACGGTGCATTTCGTAACTGCCGAACTCGATTGCGGCCCGATCGTCGTCCAGGCGGCGGTCGAGGTGCGCTGCGGTGACGACGAGGCGGCACTGGCCGCGCGCGTTCTCGAGCAGGAGCACCGCATCTATCCGCAGGCTGTGCGCTGGTTCGTTGACGGGCGGCTGTCCATTGATGCGCACGGACGGGTGAGCCTGCGCGACGCGCCTGATGAGCCGCTGCCTGCACTTGTTTCGCCGCGCCTCGAGCCCTCGGGTGGGGGCGTGTCGTGAGCGGCAGCCTGCGCTTTGTCGTGCTGCTCTGCCTGGCCTGCCTGGTGCCCGCGGCCGCAGCAGCGGGTTTTGCCGATCCGCCGGCGACTGGCAGCATGCGTTTCGACGTTCATTACGGCTCTCAAGGCTTCAAGGTTGGCAGTGCCCAGCACAGCTGGTCCCTTGCGGATGGACGCTATGAGCTCGAACTCGAGCTTGAGGCGCGCGGGCTCGCGGGTCTGTTCGGCTTGCAGTACCGTCAGCACAGCCGTGGGCTGCTGAGCGGGGCGGGCTTGCGGCCCGAGCTGTTCAGTGTCGAGCAGCGCGGACGCAAGAGCGAGGCAGCGCATTTCGACTGGCCGGCGGGGCGTGTCAGCATCCGCCGCGATGGTGCGGAGCGGCGCAGCGGTACGCTCGAGGCGGGGGCGCAGGATCTGCTCAGCCTGTGGCACCAGGCCAGCCACGTCGCCCGTAATGGAAGGCCTGTCAGTCTTCAGGTCATCACCAACAAGAGCGTCAAGGACGCAGTGCTGGAGCCGGACGGCAAGGAGTCTCTGAGCCTGCCCATCGGCAAGGTGGAGACCTTGCGCCTGCGCGCGCACGCCGAGGATGGCGGGCTGAACATCCGGATCTGGCTGTCGGTAGACCATGGGCTGCTGCCGGTGCGCATCCGCATCGAGGACGAAAAGGGCGGAGTGCTGGATCAGCGCGCCGCCGCGATTGAAACGGGACGCCCGGCGGCGACCGCAACAGGAACCAAGAACTGACATGACCAAGACGAGCAAACCCGGCCGCCCGCGCACGGCAGGCAGAACTGCCACGACCGGCCGAACCGACAGGGCGGCGCGCCCGCAAGAGGCCGGCGCTGTCACCGGTGCGGGGATTTCGCGGCAGCTATTCATTCAGGCAACCCAGGCCCTGGGGGCAGTGCTCGCCTTCGAGTACCCGGCCGATGCGGTGTTGTCGCGCCATTTCCGTGACAACCGCGAGCTCGGACATCGCGACCGCGGCTTCATTGCCGAGGCGGTGTATGGCGTGCTACGCCGCTTGCGCTGGCTGCGCCGGCTGGCCGGTGCGGAGGCCACGCCGCGCATGCTGCTGCTGGCCTGGTTCGCGCGTGGTGAAGGCTGGCCGATGCGTAATTTCGAGGGCCTGGTGAGCGCTACCGAGAGCGATTGGCTTGCTTCCGTCAAGGCTGCCGACGCTGGCGAGATGAGTCTCGCCGAGCGCGTCGACCTGCCCGACTGGCTGGCCGAGCGACTGCTGCAGCAGATGGACGAAGCCGAGCTGGTGGCGCTTGCACATGGGCTGAACCGGCCGGCGCCGCTCGACCTGCGGGTGAACCTGCTCAAGGCCGACCGCGACGCGGTGCTGGCGCAGCTGCAGGCCGGTGGTGTTGCCGCCGAGCCCGGCAGGCTGTCGCCGCAGGCCATCCGGCTCGCGGCCAAACCGGCGCTGCAAAAGCACCCGCTGTTCCTGGACGGCAGCTTCGAGGTCCAGGACGAGGGCAGCCAGCTGCTTGGCCTGCTGGTGCAGCCGCGGCGCGGGGAGTTGGTGGTCGATTTCTGCGCTGGCGCGGGTGGCAAGACGCTGCAGCTGGGGGCGCTGATGCGCTCGACGGGCCGCCTGTATGCCTTTGATGTGTCGGACAAGCGGCTGGCCAAGCTCAAGCCGCGCATGGCCCGCGCCGGTCTGTCGAACGTGCACCCGGTGCTGATTGCCCATGAGGCCGATGCCAAGGTCAAGCGCCTGGCCGGCAAGGCCGACCGCGTGCTGGTCGATGCGCCATGCACCGGCCTGGGTACCTTGCGCCGCAATCCGGACCTGAAATGGCGCCAGTCGCCTGCAGCAGTCGAGGAGATGGTCGCCAAGCAGGGGGCGATCCTGGCTGCGGCGGCGCGTCTGGTGCGCCCGGGCGGCCGCCTGGTGTATGCCACCTGCAGTCTGCTCGCGGAAGAGAACGATGCCATCGTCGACGCCTTCCTGGCTGCGCACCCTGGTTTCGCGCAGCTGTCGGCCCAGGACATCCTCGACAAGCAGGGGGTGGCCGTCGCCACTGGCGAGCGCCTGCGCCTGATGCCCCATGTGCACGACACCGACGGGTTCTTTGCTGCGGTGATGGAGCGCCGTGCCGAGGCTTGAGCACGCGCGCTGCGGCCTGGGTATCTGCGCCGGAGTGCTGCTCGCGGCCAGTGTGGTATTCGTTACGCCGGCGCTGGCCAGCCAGCGCTTTGCCGCCAAGGGCGAGGTTGAGCTGGCCTTCTCGCCCAGGGACAATACCGAGCAGGTCGTGATCGACCTCATTGCGGCTGCGCGCAAAAGCCTGCAAGTGCAGGCCTACGTGTTTACCAGCCGCAGCATCGCCGATGCCATGGTGGCGGCGCGCCAGCGTGGCGTGAAGGTGGAGGTGCTGGCCGACGCGCAGATGAACCGCCGCGAGAAGGGCAATGCCATCCCGCGCTTGCTGGCGGGCGGGGTGCCGGTCGCTTTCGAGACCAAGTACAACGCCGCCCACAACAAGCTCATCATTGCCGATGCCGAGGGGCCGGCCTGTGCGGTGCTCACCGGCTCCTACAACTTCACCTGGTCGGCACACAATCGCAACGCGGAAAATCTGCTCATCGTGCGCGGACATTGCGAGCTGGCACGCGCCTACCGCGACAATTGGCTGCGCCACCGTGCCGAAGCTGCGCCTGTCAAGTCGCTGCCATGGCGGCCTTGACCCGATTGTGGACGGCGTGAAAGCGTATTGAACGCTTGGTCGTGCGCGCCGGTCTCAAGCTGGCGTATGCGCGCGGCGGCGCGTTCCGGGTAGTGGTTTCTGGTTTGCTGCGCGCGCTGGCGTAGAATCCAAGCGCTGTGTTCCTCAGAGGTGTTGTCACGCATGTATAACGGGCTGTTCGATCTTCCCTGGTGGGGCTATGTCGTCGTCGCACTCGCGCTCACCCACGTCACCATCGCTGCGGTGACGATCTTTCTGCATCGCCACCAGGCGCACCGTGCGCTGGACCTGCACCCTGTGCCCAGTCACTTCTTCCGCTTCTGGCTTTGGCTCACGACGGGCATGGTCACGCGCGAATGGGCGGCGATCCACCGCAAGCACCACGCCAAATGCGAGACGGTCGAAGATCCTCATAGCCCGCAGACGCGTGGCCTGGCGAAGGTGCTATGGCAGGGGGCGGAGCTCTATCGTGCCGAGGCCAAGAATGCCGAAACGCTCGCACGCTACGGCCACGGTACGCCGGACGACTGGCTCGAGCGCAACGTGTATCGCCATTCCGTGCTCGGCGTCTCGATCATGCTGGTCATCGATCTCATTGCGTTCGGTCCGATCGGCCTGACGATCTGGGCGGTGCAGATGGTGTGGATCCCTTTCTGGGCGGCAGGCGTGGTCAACGGGCTCGCGCACTATTGGGGCTATCGCAACTACGATTGCAGCGATGCATCGCGCAACATCCTGCCCTGGGGCATCCTGATCGGCGGTGAGGAACTGCACAACAACCACCACAGCTTCGCGACGTCGGCCAAGCTGTCGGCGCGCTGGTATGAGTTCGACATTGGCTGGATGTACATCCGCATGCTGGAGATGCTTGGTCTGGCGAAGGTCAAGAAGACGATCCCCAAGCCGCGCCTGGTCGAGGCCAAGGCGGTGCCGGACCTGGATACCTTGCAGGCGGTCGTCACCCACCGCTACGACGTGATGACGAACTACATGCATTCGCTGCGCAAGCTTTGCGCTGCCGAGTTGAAGCGCGTCAAGCGCGATGCGGTGAGCGGTCTGGACGTCAGGGCAGTGCGGCGCTGGGTGCTGTCCGGCGAGGAGCGCCACCTTGGCGACGCGCAGAAGGAGCAGGTGCGCGTCGCCGTCGGCATGAGCCCGGCGCTGGCAACCGTGGTTGCGATGCGCGAGGAGCTGGCGGCGATCTGGGCACGCTCCAATGCATCGCGTGAGCAGCTGCTGGCGCAACTGCAGGACTGGGTTACGCGCGCCGAGCAAAGCGGGATTGCCCAACTGCAGGAGTTCGCCCTGCGCCTGCGCCGCTACGCTGTCTGAACAGCGGCGCCCGGCAGGCCGGGCTTCAGGTGCGTACGGCGTCGGCCCAGCAGTTGGGCGTTTCGTAAAGTCGTACGCGCTCGAGCCGCAGGTGGTTGCCGTAGGTGTCGCGGTAGGCGGGATCGAGCAGGCGGAATGCCTCCGCGGCGAGATTCTCGGCGGTGGGAACGAGGTCCAGCACGACGGTCTTGTGTTCGGGCATCGAGGTGAGGAAGTCGAGCACCCGGGTGTCGCCACGATAGACCAGGAAAGCGTGGTCCCAGCGGTCCACGACGAGCTCCTTGGCGATGCGCTTGACGTCGGCGAAGTCCATGATCATGCCATTGACCGGAAGGCCGTCGGCCTTGATCACCTCGCCCGAAAGGGTGATCTCGAGCGCATAGCGATGCCCATGAAGGTGGCGGCATTGGCTGGCATGGTCGGGGATCCGGTGACCGGCATCGAACTCGAGGCGGCGGGTGATGCGCATGGCGACTCTCTCTTGTGGGGGCGCGGATTATAGCACCGGGGGCGCTGCTGCCGGTGTCCACGGAAATTGCAAGTCTCTGAGCTGACGATGAATTCTTCCATTTCTTCGGGGGCGCCGGCAAACCGCGCCAGCACCCTGGACATCCGAAACCACGACCGCGATCTCGCCGGGCTCACCTATGTGTATCCGGTGCTGTCAAGGCGAGCGGGTGGGGTGTCGATCGGCATCAACCTCAACCCGAACAATGCCTGCAACTGGCATTGCGTGTATTGCCAGGTGCCTGGCCTGGTGCGGGGCAAGGCACCGGAGATCGATCTTGCCCGACTGCAGGACGAATTGCGCGGCTTCCTCGCCGACCTCATCCACGGCAGCTGGATGGCGCGCCACGTTCCCGATGGTGCGCGTGTCATTCGCGACATTGCCTTCTCTGGAAACGGCGAGCCGACGAGTGCGGCGGTCTTCGGCGAGGCGGTCGAACTGGTTGCCGGGCTCAAGGCGGAGTTTGGCCTTGCGGCGGATGCCGTGCCGCTCAGGTTGATCACCAATGGCAGCCTGTTGGGTCAGGCGCGCGTCCTCTCCGCAGTGCGCCGGCTGGCGGATGCGGGGGGAGAAGTGTGGTTCAAGGTCGATGCAGGCACGGTGGACGGTATCGAGCGCATCAATGGCGTACACCTGGAGCCGGAGGCCGTCGCACGCAACTTGCAGCGCTGCGCGCTGGCCTGTCCTACCTGGGTTCAGACCTGCATGTTCCGTTGGGATGGTCAGGTACCCGCGGACGCGGACATCGAGGCTTATCTCGGGGTGCTCGAGGCGGCCGGACTGGAGCACTTGCGCGGGGTGCTGCTGTACGGAGTTGCACGTCCGTCCATGCAGGCGGAGGCGTCACGACTCAGCGCCTTGACCAGCGACGAACTCGAAGCGATTGCCGAGCGCATCAGAAAAAAAAGGCTGACGGTATCCGTCAGCCCTTGAGCTCGATTGCCCGGTGATCAGCGCTCCTTGCGCTTGGCACGGGCTTCCTTCTTGAGCGTCTTGTAAAGCTCGGGGTTGGTCGCCTTGAGGTACTCGGCGACATCCACGTCGTCGCGCTTGACCTTGTTGATGTCGATTTGCTCGACATGCACCAGGCGCAGCAGCGCCTGCACGGGGCGAGGGATGTTGCGCCCGCTTTCGTAACGCGACCCGCCACTCTGGGTCACGCCGATCTTGGACCAGAACTGCGACTGGTTCAGGCCGAGCTTTCGGCGAATTTCGCGAACATCGATTTTTTCGGTGACTTTCATTACGGTATTCCTTTTTCTCTTGACCAAGGTGGACACGGCAACGGGGTCGACTCTGGCATGGGGTGAATGGGTTTCCTATGACCTAAGTCATAGGGTGTATGAAGTATAGATCACTATCCTTTCCTCATACAATGTGGTTTTTGTTGTTTTAGTTGAAATCTGTGATTTTTTGCCTGATGTGCTCTGTCTGCCGGCGTCCTCCGGCAAATTCCTGTCCGGACGCCTTCGACGGTAGTGACGAGGCACTTTCACGTCAAATTGGATACGACAATGGCACTAATAGTTCAGCTTGACGCCGTCGTGTGCTGACCTTCCTTCGGGGGGTGGCGGCTCGATTCGGCCAATGGTGCGATGCATGAAAAAGGCGCGTGAACGTGTTTGACCGATAGCCCCGAACTCGCTATGATCGCGCCTTCCTGATGGAGACGTGGCCGAGAGGTCGAAGGCACTCCCCTGCTAAGGGAGCATGCGGGCTAAAACTCGCATCGAGGGTTCGAATCCCTCCGTCTCCGCCAGAGCACTGAAGCCCCTTGTTTCGAGGGGCTTTTTTGCGTTTACGCGGCGCAGGTCGAGGCGATGGACCTTGTCAGCGTTCATCTTGGGCGACCACGGTAGGCCGCTGTTCTGCCAGCCGTTCTTTTGGCGGAATCCGGCCTGTGTCCCTTCCTTGATCACTTCGCCCTGGAAACCGTTGATGACGTGGCGTGCGTTGGCAAAGCCGCTCTCGCGCAGAAAGGCGGCGTGATCAGCGCTATGTCACCGAGGTTACACAGGACTGCCGTGCAAGGACGCCAGGCGTACGACGGCCAGGGCGATGCCGAGCAGACAGGCGGTACCCGAGAACATCAGGCGCCAGGCCAGGTGTCGTGGTACGAAGCCGACGCCACGCACGAAGCCCGCGCTCATGGCCCAGAACAGTGCCATAGCGGCCCAGTGGTCCGCGCCGCCCTGCGGACCGGAGAGGGCGGCGGGCCAGGCGGTGATGCCGAGCATGATCGCGATGGCTGTCAGCAGCGGCAGCAGGCTGATCCCGCCGGTCGGCGCGGCGGGCGGGTGGGGGGCGACCTTCGTGTTCATCGTTGCCTCCTTGCCGCCTTCAGTGTGCGCCGCTGCCGTTCGGGTGAACCGGATCGGCGTCGAGACGGGGCTGTCGCAGCGCGTCGGCGCGTGCCTCTTCGCGCGCCTGTTCATTTTCGCCCCACAGGGCGTTGAGGATGGCCAGCAGCACGGCGAAGCCGATGCCCAGGACCCAGGCGAAATACCACATGTCGTTCTCCTTGTTTCGTGTGCGCGCTCAGTATGCGGAGTGCTCGTTCTCGCGGATGTAGGCTGCGGTGACTTTGCCTGCCATCACGCTGTAGGCCCAGCTGGTGTAGGCAACGATGATCGGCATGAAGATCAGCGTGGCCCAGAACATGATGCCCAGCGTGCGTTGGCTTGAGACCGCATCCCACACGGTGAGGCTGGCGCCCGGCACGGTCGAGGAGGGCATCACGAAGGGGAACATGGATACGCCAGCGGTGCCGATCACGCCCACGATGGCGAACGACGAAGCAACGAAAGCGGCCAGGGTGCGCCCCTTCCAGACCAGCAACAGCGCGGCAATGCCGCCGGCGTAGCCCAGCGCCGGCACCAGCACCGTCAGCGGCGCCTTGGCGTAATTGGCCAGCCAGGCGCCGGGCTGCAGTTCGACTGTCTTGGCGAGTGGGTTGGGCAGCGCCGCGGTGTCCACCGCCGAGGTGATGGCGTAGCCGAAGCTGCCGTTGGCGATCCATAGCCCGGCGGCGGTGAAGCCCACCAGCATCAGCACGCCGAAAACCAGCGCGGCGGTTATCGAACGGCGCTGGATGTCGCCCTCGGTACGGTGCGCAAGATAGATCGCGCCGTGGAAGGTGATCATCGCCGTGCTCACCACGCCGGCGAGCAGCGCAAAGGGGTTGAGCAGGCCCCAGAAACTGCCGGTGTAGTGGGATACCAGGGTGTCGTCGAAGTGGAAGGGCACGCCTTGCAGCAGGTTGCCGAAGGCGACGCCGAAGATCAGCGGCGGCACTGCACCGCCGATGAAGAGCCCCCAGTCCCAGGTGCTGCGCCAGGCGGCGTTGTGGATCTTGCTGCGGTAGTCGAAGCCCACCGGGCGGAAGAAGAGCGCCCACAGCACCGCGAGCATCGCCCAGTAGAAGCCCGAGAAGGCTGTGGCATAGACGATCGGCCAGGCGGCGAAGATGGCACCGCCGCCGGTGATGAACCACACCTGGTTGCCGTCCCAGTGCGGGCCGACGGTGTTGATGATGACGCGGCGCTCCTCGTCGTTCTGGCCGACGAAGGGCAGCAGCGTGCCCACGCCCATGTCGTGGCCGTCCATGATGGCGAAGCCGACGAGCAGCACGCCCACCAGCAGCCACCAGATGAGTTTCAGGGTCGGGTAGTCGAGGATCATGATGTGCGCTCCGGGATCAGGCGTGGGCGTGCTGGGTTTCGTTCATGTAGCGGCCGGTACCCAGGCTGCCGGGGCCCTGGCGGGCGAACTTGATCATCAGAACCATCTCGACGATCAGCAGCAGGGTGTAGAAACCGACGAAGCCGGCGAGCGAGCCGTACAGGCTTTCCACCGTCAGCGTGGACACCGAGAGGTGGGTGGGCAGCACGCCGTAGATGGTCCACGGCTGGCGGCCGTACTCGGCCACGAACCAGCCCATCTCGCAGGCCAGCCACGGCATCGGCAGGAACCACAGCGCCCACTTGAGCAGCCACGGCCGCTGGGCGAAGTCGCCCTTGATCGAGTACCACAGCGCCAGGCCGAACAGCGCCAGCATCGCGAAGCCCAACGCCACCATGATGCGGAAGGTCCAGAACAGCGGCGCCACCTTGGGCAGGGTGTCGCGTGCGGCGCGGTCGATCAGCTCGGGGGTGACGTCGTCCATCGACACCACGTACTTCTTCAGCAACAGGCCGAAGCCAAGGTCGTCCTTGACCTTGTCGAAGGCCTCGCGCAGCGCCACGTCCTGCGGGCTCTTGCGCAAGGCCTCGAGCAGCTTCACCGCCTCCACGCCCACCGTCACGCGTTCGCGGTTCAGGGCGTAGATCTGGTTGAGGCCGGGCAGCGCCTTGTCGAGCGAGCGCGTGCCGATCAGGCCCATCACCCAGGGGATGTGGATCGCGAAGTCGTTCTTCATCTCGGCTTCGTTGGGCACGGCGATGACGTTGAAGCTGGCCGGCGCGGGCTCGGTCTCCCACATCGCCTCCATCGCGGCGAGCTTGGTCTGCTGCGCTTCGCCCAGGGCGTAGCCGGATTCGTCGCCGAGCACGATCACCGAGCAGATCGAGGCGAAGCCGAAGGCCGCCGCGATGCGGAACGAGCGCTTGGCGAACTCCACGTCGCGCCCGCGCAGCAGGTACCAGGCCGAGATCGACAGCACGAACATGGCGCCGGTCACGTAGCCCGCCGACACCGTATGCACGAACTTGCCCTGTGCCACCGGGTTGAACACCACCGCCCAGAAGTCGGTGAGCTCCATGCGCATCGTCTCGTAACTGAACTCGGAACCCACCGGGTTCTGCATCCAGCCGTTGGCGATCAGGATCCACAGCGCCGACAGGTTGGTGCCCACCGCCATCAGGATCGTCACCAGCAGGTGCTGCTGGCGCGACAGGCGGTCCCAGCCGAAGAAGAACAGGCCGATGAAGGTCGACTCGAGGAAGAAGGCCATCAGTCCCTCGATTGCCAGCGGTGCGCCGAAGATGTCGCCCACGTAGTGCGAGTAGTAGGCCCAGTTGGTGCCGAACTGGAACTCCAGCGTGATGCCGGTGGTGACGCCCAGTGCGAAGTTGATGCCGAAGAGCTTGCCCCAGAAGCGGGTCATGTCCTTGTAGATCGTCTTGCCGGTCATGACATAGACGCTTTCCATGATGACCAGCATCCACACCATGCCGAGCGTGAGCGGCACGAAGAGGAAGTGGTACATCGCCGTGGCTGCGAACTGCAGCCGCGACAGGTCGACGAGTTGCTCACTGACCATGGGTTTCTCCTGGAGGTGGTCGATGCGATGGCGGAGTTGAGCGGGAAACCTGTGCGGCCATGGTCGAGCTGTCGACCGATACGCGTGCGTCGCGGATGAAGGCCCACCACAGCGCCGTGATCAGCGCGAGCTTGATCAGTACGACGACGACGAGATGGCGCAGCAGGCCTTGATCTGGCAGGTTCATGCGGAACTCCCTTTGATAAGGGGGTGCTTATCAAGTCCCGTGCCAGCGTCGCCGAATGGGCTGAATTTGAGTTGAATCAAGGCACTTGCGGGTAGAGCCCTTGCTCAGGGGAGAGGGCTGTCACTGCTGCTGTCTGCAGATGTGGCAGTTCGTGCACCCTTGAAGTGTCAAGGTGGCAGCGATGGAAGGTTGTGCGCCAGAGCGCGGCGTCACGGAACGCTGTCAGCACTTGTGCCGGCTCGCGGGGCGTGGAGAAGCCCGCAGTGGCGCACGATCACGCGCGCGACGCCAGCTAGGCGGACGCAGGCCGCAGTGGCTGCGTCAAGGCCTGCATTGCGCCCGCGTCAGTGGGCGCTGCAACAGTTTCTGGCGAGGGTGTTGAAGGCTTCGGCCTGGGTCATGAAGATGCGGCCCGACAGCCACGCTGTCACTCCGGTCCGGTCCAGGCGGTCCCGCACCGGACCTTTCAGTTCCGAGAAATGCAGCTGCAGGCCCTTGGCGCGCAGTTCGCGATCTAGCTGCATCAGGACCTCTAGGCCGGTGAGGTCGATGCCATTGACCCCGCTCATCATCAGCACCACGTGGCGTAGGTTCGGGCGGCGCGCCAGGGCAGACGACAGCGTCTCGGAGATCCAGCGTGAGTTGGTGAACACCAGACTCTCATCGACCCGGATCGACAGGACCTCGGGCAGCGTCTCTACCTCGAAGCGATTGACGTTGCGGAATACGTCGGTGCCGGCCAGGCGCCCGACCTCGGTCCAGTGGGGGCGGGCGGTGCGCTGCAGCAGCAGGCCGATGGCGCCAACCACACCGGCGAGCAAAGCCTCCTCCACGCCCACCGTCAGTGTCAGCACCGCCACCATCAGCATCAGGGCGAACTCGGTGCGCGAGTAGCGCCATGCCAGCACGAAGGGCGCGAAATCCACCAGCGACAGCACGGCAATGACGATGGTCGCCGCGAGCACCGCGCGCGGCAGGTAGTGCAGCACGTCGCCCAGCAGCGCGATCGCCAGCGCGAGGAAGAGCGCGGTCCACACGCCGGCCATGCGCGTGCGCGCGCCGGCGTCGAAGTTGACGATGCTGCGCGCGAAGCCGCCGGTAACCGGCATGCCGCCGGACACGCTGGCCGCGGCGTTGGCCGCCGCCAGGCCGAAGAGTTCGCGCCGGGGCGACACCTTCTCGCCGCGGCGTGCGCCGAGGGCCTCGGCGACGGCGAGGCTCTCGACATACGCCACCAGTCCCAGGAGCACCGCAGGGGCAAGCAGCTCCCGCCACACCGGCAACGGCGCCGTCCACGGCATCGGGAATACCAGCCCCTCGCCAAGGCTGACGGCGCCGGACAGGGCGACCCCCTCGTTCAACCGCGGGAAGCCGGCGACCCAGGCGATCGAAGCCGCGACCACGACGATGGGCGCGGTACGCGCCAGCAGCTGGGCGGTCCGGGGCCTGAAACCCAGGCCTTGCAGCACGGGGCTGCCGTGCCGGCGCAGGGCCCACAGCATCGCCAGCGCCAGCAGGCCGATGAGTGCGGTGGTCATATGGGGCAGTGGATGACTGGCGTCCGCGAGCGACTGCCACAGTGCGAGCACCGTGCTGCCGCCGGCCTGCACCCCCAGCAGTGCGGGGAGCTGGCCGATCGCGATCACCAGCGCGGCACCGGTGATGAAGCCGTGCAGCACCGGCGTGCCGAGCAGCGCCGCCAGCGTCTCGAGGCGGAACAGCGCGGCGATGAGAAACACCGCCGCCATCTCCAGCGCCAGTACCAGTGCCGCCAGGTGCGGCGTGATCTGATGCGCGGCGGCGACGCCGCCGACCGCCTGCGCCGTCATCATCGCCAGCACCGCCACCGGCCCCACGGCGAGGCTGCTGCTGGAGCCGAAGGCGGCGTAGGCGACGATCGGCAGCAGGCTCGCCATCACGCCGACCACCGGCGGCAGGCCGGCAAGCATGGCGTAGGCCAGGCTCTGCGGTACCAGCAGGATGGTGACGATCACTGCCGCGATCAGGTCGTCGCTGAGTGCACCGAGCCGGTAGTCGTGCCAGCGCGCGAGCAGGGTGCGGGGGGCGGCGGCCGTCGTCGTGGGCATGGGATGGCGTGCCTAAAGCAGATCGATCGGTATCTTCAGGTAATGCACGCCGTTGTCCTCGGCTGGTGGCAGCTTGCCCGCACGCACATTGACCTGGATCGCCGGCAGGAGCAGCGTCGGCATGGCCAGCGTACGGTCGCGCGCGGTGCGCATGGCGACGAAGTCGGCCTCGGTCACGCCGTCATGGACGTGAATGTTCTTCGCCCTCTGCTCTGCGACCGTTGTTTCCCACACCGGGGCGCGGTCGTCGGGCGGATAGTCGTGGCACAGGTGCAGCCGCGTCTCGGGTGGCAGCGAGAGCACCTTGCGGATCGAGCGGAACAGCGTGGCTGCATCTCCGCCGGGGAAGTCGCAGCGCGCGGTGCCGTAGTCGGGCATGAACAGGGTGTCGCCGACGAAGGCGTCCGGTCCGACGATGTAGGTGAGGCAGGCCGGCGTATGGCCAGGGGTGTGCATCACCTCGACGTCCAGCTCACCAATGCGGAAGCGCTCGCCGTCCTCGAACAGGTGGTCGAACTCGGCGCCGTAGGTGTTCATGTCCTTGGCGTTGAAGATGTCCTTGAATACGCCCTGCACCTGGCGGATATGCGCGCCGATGCCGATCTTGCCGCCGAGCTGCTGCTTGAGGTAAGGCGCGGCAGACAGGTGGTCGGCGTGGGCGTGGGTCTCGAGCAGCCAGTCTACCGTCAGACCGGTCTCGCGTACGTAAGCGATGGCCTTGTCGGCGGAGGTGCGCGATGTGCGCCCGGACTTGGGGTCGTAGTCCAGTACGCTGTCGATGATTGCCGCGCGGCGGCTAGCCGGGTCAGAGGCGATATGCGTTACGGTGAAGGTGGCCGGATCGAAAAAGGATTGGATGTCAGCACGTTGCATGGCCAAACCTCCATGTTGAAGTGTTGAGAATGCGCTCATCGCGCAGGATGCGCTCGTGTCGCACGTCTATTCCGGCAAGCAGATCTTGCCATGGTGAGCCGCAGCCAAGGTCTTCCATGCGAGCAGCGCTACGACCCCACTGAGCACCGCGAGCATCAGCCAGGAAAGCCCCGCGTAGAAAGGCAGTCCGCTGCGCGCACTCATCTCGAAGGTGGCGATCGTCATCGCCGCCAGCGGGAAGGAGTAGGCCCACGCCGAGATAAAGAAGGGCAGGCGGAAGAAGCGCACGGCGTTACTGGCCAGCAGCAGGGTCAGGAACAGCGCGGTGAAGTAGAGCACGCGGGCAAAGGCGTCGACCTGGCCGGTAAGTGCGACATAGGCCAGGAAGCCGACCGAAGGCGGTGCGATCAGGATGAAGAGCGTGGGGGTAAGGCGCGCGGGCAGCGGTTCGTGGAAGAACAGCCGGTACAGCACGATCGTCATCAGCACCAGCCAGAACACCAGCCCGATGCTGAAGAAGAACCAGCTGATGTCCGCCGGCGCGAAGCGCACGCCGGCGATCGGCACGATGATGTTGCCCACCACGGGGATGAACCAGGCCGGGTTGGCGTGCTTGATGTCGTAGTGGGTGTGGTGGATCCAGCTGCTCATGGCGAACAGTGTGAACATGAGATGCACCGCGGCGCCGATGCCCCACATCCACGGCGCGACGGTCGGGGCGTCCTGCGCCCAGGCGATCGACAGCAGCAGCAGGCCGATGGAGATGGCGGGGAAGAAGTTCAGACGCACTGGATGGGCGCGATCGGCCTTCACCGCCTCGGGGTGGCGCAGCAGCTTGGCTCCGTACATCACGAGCAGGAACAGGTACAGCGCGCTCGCCAGCCAGCGCAGCGCGACGCCGATCTCGATCGGCATGCCACCGATGTGATGGGCCTTGAGCCAGGCAATGGTGAGGCCCGCCATGCCCATTACGGTGGAGAACAGGGCGACCGGGAAATGTGCGAGCCGTCCGCCATGCGCGTCGTGCGCAGCGGCGGGCGTAGTGGAGGAGGCGGGGGCGTTCATCGTTCTTCCTTGCAGTGATACAGCCCCACGCGCAGGCCTCCGCGATCATGCTGGATTCCGGTCAGGCTGACTTCAAGCGCGGACGCTTGCGCCAGCACCGTGGTGGCGGTTGTGGCAGAGAGAAGGAATGCGAGCAGATAAGAGCTCATGGCGTGGGGCATCCGTTGATGATCAAGTGCGATGAATCGTCAGAAACCAATGACCTTGCGGTTCGGCTCCAGCAGTGCGGCGCCCATGTCGGCCGGCTTGGCCGGGGGTCATCGGGCTCTGGGCGTTGAGGACAACGGTGACTGCGGGCTTGTCGGCCACCTCGGCGGTCTTGGGCGGGGAGACGACCGCATCCTTGCCCGGGCACCAGTTCTCGGCTGTGGCGACACCGTGCGTTGTACGGACGCTGAATGCAGGGGCCGGTACGTTCAGGCGGGGAAAGCTGAATTGCCGTGTGTTTTCGATGATCGTGCTCCTAGGGAGACGGGAGTGTCTTTCGATAGCTATAACATTAGAGCGCTCTAATATTTATGGCAACCTTATTCTGTTGTTAATTTTGATAGCTAAAAATAATGGATTGCCATGCTGGCCAGCCCTCGCTCTGTCAAGGCGTGCGCAATCGGCGTGCCAACTCTGCGGAAGCAGGATTGCGCTTGAAATGTCTGCGCCAAAGCTGGAACCTCAGGACAAGACGCCGGCTTTGGAGTGACTTCTGCTGCCCAAGATGGCGGTGATTGCTGCCATTTCTGGCGCGGTTTGCCTGCTGAGTCGGATGTGGAGGTGTCGCGGCGGCGTATCACACGTTCCCACGTCTCCGCTGGAGTCCATGAGGACCTGTGTATTGATGCTGCGCGAGCCAGTCGGCCGGACGATGTGACGGCCCACAGGCATCGGGAGACGGGAGCGCTCATTGCCGAAGGTCCGCATGCAGCCCCAATTCGCACTTGTAGACGCGCACTGGAAACGTCTGTCGAACTTGGCGACAATGCTTGGGTGGCCTCGCTGGCAGGCCCGTCCTTGCGCAGCCCGATGGCAACCGGCGATCAGTTGCACGCCCCTTGGCCAGGTCTTGCGCCCCCTGTTTCGCGGCATGCTCCAGTGGGGTCACAGTCGATGCAAATGCCATCATTGCCACGCGCATGGTTCGCGGCGGGGTTATCGGTGTTGCTGTTGATCGCTGCCGTTCCGCTTGGCGTGCATGCTGCCGTGCCGCAGGCCGCTGTTCAGCAGGTGCCGGCAGGTGTCGACTTCTCCCCGACTGGGTTGTCGGCGCGGGGAGAGGGGCAGGGCGCGGCTCCGGTCGGTACGGTCGCGAGCGACGATAGGGGCGCGTCCCGACTCGCGCAGCGTGCGCAGCACCTGACGATCGCACTGTCCGTATTTGCTGCCTTGCTTCTTGCAGTGGTCGGGCTGCTGAGCTTCATCTTGCGGCAGCGCCGCAAGGTCGTCGAGGCACTGCGTCGTGAGATTGCCGAGCGGCGCGCGGCGGAGCGCGCACTGCAGGACAGTGAAACCAAGCTACGTACACTGATCGAGCACTTCCCGGGCACGGTCTTTCGTTGTCTTGACGACGAGAACTGGACAGCACATTTCATGAGCGGCAGGGATCAGCATATCGTCGGCTATCCGACGGCGGATTTCCTCGTTGCCGGGGGGCGGACCCTGGGCGGCTGCGTGCATCCGGAGGATATCGCCTGGGTATCCGAGCTGGTCAAGCATGCCGTCGAGGAGGCTGGGAGCTGGGAGATGGAGTACCGCATGCTGGGCGCCGATGGGCAGGTGCACTGGATGGCGGAGTACGGTGCGGTTGTTCCGCCACGCGATGGCGGGCCGCGCTATCTCGACGGTTTCGTGCTCGATATCACTCATCAGAAGCAGGCTGCGCTCGAGGTCGAACGCCAGGTGAGGGCGTTTGCGGTGCTCAACGACATCGCGTCGCGCAGTGCGCTCACGCTTGCCGAGCAACTGTCCACTGCGCTGAGTCTGGGGGCCGAGTTCTTGGGTATCGAGATCGCGGTGATCTGCGAGATCCATGACGAGCGCTGCCGAGTGACGGCGATCCATGCCTCGAGTGAGTCCGGTTTGGTCCAGGGCAGCGAGTTCGAACTCGCGTCGAGCTACTGCGACCTGCCGGTGCGTGCGGGCTGCATCCAGGCCTTCGAGTCCGTTGGGGCCTCGGCCGCGCGCGATCACCCGAGCTACCGCATGCTTGGCTTCGAGACCTACATCGGTATCCGCCTTGAGGTGGGCGGACGGCTATACGGTTGCCTCGGTTTCGCTGCGGCTGAAGCGAGACAGACGCCTTTCAGCGCCGGTGAGAAGTACTTCGTGGAGTTGCTCGCGCGCTGGATCGGCGCCGCCATCGAGCGGGATCAGGCCGCCCAGCACATGCGCCGGCTGGCGCACATGGTGCGGCATTCCAATGACGCCATGTTCCTCGTTCGCGACGGCATCGTCATCGACTGCAACGACGCCGCGCTGGTGATGTACGAGCGGGCACGCGAGGACATCATCGGGCACTCGCCCCTGATGTTGTCACCGCCCATGCAGCGTGGGGGCGCCTCCGCCGAGTTGGCTGCGCGCTACCTGGCCGCGGCGCGTGCGGGGCAGCCGCAACGCTTCGAATGGGTTCACTCGCGCGGCGGCGGTGGCACCTTTGATGCAGAGGTGGCGCTGAGTGGGTTCGACGAAAACGGCGAGCGGCTGGTAATCGGTGTCGCGCGCGATATCAGTGTCCGCAAGCAGCGTGAACGTGAAGTGCTCGAGTTGAACGCTACGCTAGAGGGTCGAGTCGCCGATCGGACGCGCGAACTCGAGGCTGCGCTCGAGCATCTGCGCCGTACCCAGGACGAGCTGCTGCAGAGCGAGAAACTGGCTTCGCTTGGCGCTCTGGTCGCGGGCGTGGCCCACGAGCTCAACACGCCAATCGGCAACGCGGTCACTGCGTCGAGTACGCTGAACGATGTCTACCGCCAGTTCAACGCACGTGTGGCGACGGGTTTCACGCGATCGGTCTTCAACGACTTCCTTGCCTGTGTGGACGAGGCGGGGCGCATCATCGAACGCAACCTCAGTCGGGCGGCCGAGCTGATCGGCAGTTTCAAGCAGCTCGCCGTGGACCAGACCAGCGATCAGCGTCGCCCATTCGATCTGCGCGAGGTCGTGCAGGAGGTGGGGCTGGCGATGAAGCCGAGTATCCGCCGTACCCCCTTCCGGCTGGTGGACGAGGTGCCCGCTGGGCTGAAGCTGGACAGTTATCCCGGGCCGCTCGGGCAGGTGCTGATCAACCTCATCAACAATGCCCTTGTCCACGCTTTCGAGGGACGTGATCGGGGTGCGATCACCCTCACGGCAGCTCCCGCTGGGGAGGATTGGCTGAGGCTGGTCGTCAGCGACGACGGCTGCGGTATTTCTGCCGTTAATCTCAAGCGCGTGTTCGATCCATTTTTCACCACTCGGATGGGGCAGGGGGGATCTGGGTTGGGCTTGCACATAACCCACCAGTTGGTGACCGGTATCTTGGGTGGGCGAGTCAGGATCGAGAGCGAGGAAGGCAAGGGCACATCAGTCACGATCGAACTCCCTTGCGGTCCGGAACGCTCGGGGCAGAGCGTGGTGGAGTAGGCTGGGCGGTAGCGTAAAACGGGCGCTTCGCTATGCCGCAGTGCGTGAATCTGGTCGCCGCTGTCCGATAACGAGCAGGTTGCGTGGTGTCAGGCTGCGCTCGCAGAACCTTCCCAGGACAACGTCGAAACCACGCTCGCCCAGGCCCAGCGCGAGATCGAGTACCAGCCACAATTCCAGACCGCGCCGGAAGGCGTGGCGCACGAGTTCTAGGCGAAGTACTTCGTCACGTCGCTTCCAGCCGACATGCTCCCAGTCCGCCCATGCCGGATTCGCGGGCAGCCTTACATGCTCGCGGATCGCCAGTCTGCGGCAGAAGTCATCGAAGCTGCCGTCAAACCAGGCCGCAGGTACGGGACGGAAAGGGCGTCGCGTTTCACCCTCGACTTCAGTGCGTAGCGCGATGAAACCAAGCTTCCAGGCTTGGTCGCGCGCGAGACGAGTGCGATCGCGCTCTGGTGCGGTAACCAACTCGGTTACAGCGAGCCGTAGTGCTGAGGCGTCGAGCATCAGCGAGGCGTCGCTGCTCAGGGGTTGGTAGGGGTCTTCGCTTCCCAGGTGATAGCAACACGGAGAAATCCGGTAAGCCTCGGCACCGTCAGTATGTGCGTTGCGTACCAGGCTGCGGTGGAGTTCGCCGCATGCGTGGAGCGCGAAGACCGTGCGACCGCGCACGTGTCCGTGTCCGCTCGCGGTGAGCGCGTCGGCGCACAAGATCTCTTGGTCGACACCCTTGCGGGTGGCAAGGCTCTTGGCGTCGGCGCACAGCGCGGGGTTGAGCTCGAGCGAGACCACCGGTACCTGGTCGGTGAGTGCAACCTTGCGGCCGAGGTGGCCCTTGCCTGCGCACCACTCAAGCGCAGGGGTCACGGTGGCCGGGATGTGACGGACAAATGCTTCGACTTGCGCGCGCTTGCGTCCTGGCATGCCGTCATCCTCGCGCGCACGGGAAGCAGGTCGTGAGCGAGCGGGCAGCGCAGGGACCTCGGAGAGCTTGTTTACCATGCCTAGCGCGGGCAGGTAAGCCGCGAGCCAGTCTGCGCAGGCTCCGGGGTCGAGCCCGAAGCGTTTGACCGCCTCGTCGTCCAGCGCCTCCAGAGCGGTCGCAAGCGCGGGCCTGTGGTCCCTCCACCGGGGACTGACCGAATGAAACGGAGCTGGGCGCCAGATCTCTTCGTGTTCAGCTAGCAAGGTCTGCAGTTCAAGGAACCGGGCACGAAGGTTCATCGGTTGGCGCGCACTGTGTGTGTTCTCTGGGGCGTTCATTCCATGGCTGGCAAACGCATGATACGTCCGGTGATCCGCGGCGACGAGGTCGTCGTGCAGAGACCTCTCGAGCAGTCGGCTTTGGGAGGGCTGAGCGCTTGTGCGGAGAATCTCGATATATGTTGTGTCTTATAGAAGACTTTTGGCTTCAGAGTATTGACCCGCGCGCGATTCAATCGCATCCTTCGTTGGTTAAGCACCCTCGAAGGAGGGGCGTGGTGTCAACATCAAGTACAGAGAGCCCGAACATGACCGAACGAGTGACCTGCGAGCGTCTTCAGGTGGCCACCAGCCTGAAGCGATTCATTGAGGAAGAGGCCCTGCCGGGCAGCGGTGTGGACCCTGCCGCGTTCTGGAGCGGGTTCGATGCGCTCGTGCATGATCTGGCCCCCCGAAACGCAGCCCTGCTGGCTGAGCGCGATCGCATCCAGGCCGAGGTTGATGCCTGGCATCGTGCCAATCCAGGCCCCATCAAGGACATGGCTGCCTACAAGGCCTTCCTGGCCTCCATCGGCTACCTGCTCCCGGTCCCGGCTGATGCCAAGGTCAGCACCACCAATGTCGATGACGAGCTCGCCGTTCAGGCGGGGCCCCAGCTCGTTGTGCCGGTAATGAATGCGCGCTATGCGCTCAATGCTGCCAATGCGCGTTGGGGATCGCTCTACGACGCGCTCTACGGCACCGATGCGATTCCCCAGAAGGACGGCGCCGAACTCACCAAGGGCTACAATCCTGTGCGTGGCCAGAAGGTGATCGCCTTCGGTCGCCAGGTGCTGGACCAGGCCGCAGCGCTTGCCGGCGCCTCGCACGCCGATGTCACCGCTTACACCGTGTCCGCTGGCGAGCTGGTGGCTGCGCTGCGCAATGGCAGTACCGTCGGGCTGCAACAGCCCGAGAAGTTCATCGGCTTCCAGGGTGAGGCCGCAGCGCCGAGCGCGCTCCTGATTCGCAACAACGGCCTGCACATCGAGATCCAGATCGATCGCGACGGCGCAATCGGCAAGACCGATGCGGCTGGCGTCAATGACCTGCTGATGGAGGCCGCACTGTCGACGATCATGGACTGCGAGGACTCGGTCGCTGCAGTCGATGCCGACGACAAGATCGTTGCCTACCGCAACTGGCTTGGCCTGATGAGCGGCACGCTCGAGGACAGCTTCGAGAAGGGCGGCAAGCAGATGACCCGCCGCCTGAATGCCGACCGCGAGTACGCCGGCGCCGATGGCAAGGTGGTGAAACTGCATGGCCGTGCGCTGCTGTTCGTGCGCAACGTGGGGCACCTGATGACCAATCCTGCCGTCCTGTGGGGTGAGGGCAAGGAGATTCCCGAGGGCATCATGGATGCGGTGGTGACCACGCTGATCGCCAAGCGCGACCTCGGCCGCCGCGGCAATTCGCGTAAGGGCAGCATCTACATCGTCAAGCCCAAGATGCACGGACCTGCCGAAGTCGCTTTTGCCGACGAACTCTTTACCCGTGTCGAGCAGCTGCTCGGCCTGCCGGCCCATACGGTCAAGCTCGGCATCATGGATGAGGAGCGTCGCACGAGCGTGAACCTGCGCGCCTGCATTGCCGCTGCGCCCGCGCGTGTTGCCTTCATCAACACCGGCTTCCTTGACCGTACCGGCGACGAGATGCACACCGCCATGGAAGCCGGTCCGATGATGCGCAAGGGCGACATCAAGAACAGCAAGTGGATCGCGGCCTACGAGCGCCGCAACGTGCTGATCGGTCTTGCCGCCGGCCTGCGTGGCCGCGCCCAGATTGGCAAGGGCATGTGGGCCATGCCGGACCTGATGGCGGCGATGCTGGAGCAGAAGATCGCCCACCCCAAGGCGGGCGCCAACACCGCTTGGGTGCCGTCGCCGACTGCCGCCACACTGCACGCCTTGCACTATCACCAGGTCAGCGTGGCCGCGGTGCAGCAGGAGATCGAGAAGCTCGATCTCAACGCGCAGGCCGAGGCCCTGCTCGACGATCTGCTCACCATCCCGGTGGTGGAGCAGGCGAACTGGAGCGAGGCCGAGCTGCAGCAGGAGCTCGACAACAACTGCCAGGGTATCCTGGGCTATGTGGTGCGCTGGGTGGAGCAAGGCGTCGGTTGTTCGAAAGTGCCCGACATCAACAACGTCGGGCTGATGGAGGACCGTGCCACGCTGCGCATCTCCAGCCAGCACATCGCCAACTGGTTGCGCCACGGCGTGGTCGGCGCCGAGCAGGTGGAGGCCACGCTGCAGCGCATGGCTGCGGTAGTCGATGGCCAGAATGCCGGTGATCCGCTGTATCGCCCGATGGCGCCGGACTTCGGTGCTTCCGTGGCCTACGCGGCTGCGCGTGCGCTGATCTTCGAAGGCTGCGCCCAGCCCAGTGGCTACACTGAGCCGCTGCTGCATCGTTATCGCCAGCAGTTCAAGGCCCGTTTCGGCGCTTGATCTGGGTCGGCAGCGGGTCGAGGCCCGCTGCGCCACCGGCTGCGGCTCGGTCGGTGGGCCAATGAAGAAAGGCGCCCGTGGGCGCCTTTCTTCATGTCCTGCAGGGCATAGCCCCTGCCCGGGGCTATCTCACCACAGCTGCCACCACGGCTTGGTGTTTGCCGGCCCGCCACGGAAATAGACGCTGTCAGGGAAGTTCGTGCGCATGACGCGCTCGGCGTCGTCGCGCAGTTGGGTCATGCCCAGCGCGTCGTAGCTCTTGACGAGCAGGAACAGGGCTTCCTCGATGGCCGGTGCCTGGGGAAAGTTCGTAACTGCCGTCTGAGCGCGGTTGATGCTGGCAACGTAGGCGCCACGGTTGTAGTAATAGCGCGCGACGTGAACTTCGTGCGAGGCGAGCGAGTTGACCAGGTACTGCATGCGCGCGCGCGAGTCGTCCGCGTAGCGGCTGTCCGGGAAGCGCTCGACGAGTTCGCGGAAGCTGTCGAACGCTTCGCGAGCGCCCTTGGGGTCGCGCTCGGAGAGATCCTGGCGCGACAGGTTGGCGAGCAGGCCAAGGTTTTCGTTGAAGTTGATCAGGCCTTTGAGGTAGTAGGCGTAATCGACGTTGGGGTGGTTGGGGTGCAGCCGGATGAAGCGGTCTGCTGCTGCCAGTGCCAGCGCCTGTTCCCCCTGCTTGAAGTACGCATAGGCGACCTCGATCTGGGCCTGCTGGGCAAATCTGCCGTAGGGATAGCGTGCCTCGAGCTTCTCGAACAGGGTGACAGCCCGGTCGTAGGCGCCTTCGGACATCGAAGTCTTTGCCTCGGAATACAGCCGCTGGGCGTTCCAGCCGGTTGTTTCGTCGACCTGATCGGGCAGTAGCCCGCAGCCACCGGCCAGCAGGGCGCCAATAAGAACAGCTTTTGCCGTTAAACTTCCGAGGGTGAACCTGGCCATCGAAGACACTCGCGTGAATGAACGCGCCGATTATATCCCAGCCGACGAGCCCGACTCGCTCGAAGCGCTGACGATTCCTGATGAACTTGCAGGCCTGCGCCTGGACCAGGCGCTCGCCCGCTTGCGCCCTGAGCATTCGCGCAGTCGCTTGCAGTCATGGATGCGCGATGGCTACGTCCTGCTCGATGGCAACGCGCCTGACCCGAAGCGCAAAGTGTGGGGCGGCGAGTGCGTCGAGATCGCGCCGCCGCCCGCGCCCGAGCTTGGCGCCGAGCAGCCCGAGGACATCCCGCTCGACATCGTCTTCGAGGATGCGCACCTGCTCGTGATCAACAAGCCGGTCGGGTTGGTCGTGCATCCTGGCAGCGGCAACTGGAGCGGCACGCTGCTCAATGCACTGCTGCACCACGACCCGGAGCTGGCGGCAGTGCCGCGGGCGGGTATCGTGCACCGGCTCGACAAGGACACGAGCGGCTTGCTTGTCGTTGCCAGGACGCTCGCTGCGCAGACGGAGTTGGTGCGCCAGCTTCAGGCGCGAACCGTCAAGCGCCACTACTGGGCGCTGGTCAAGGGCGAACTCACGGCGGGCGCAAGCGTCGATGCGCCGATCGGGCGCCACCCCAGTCTGCGCACGCGGATGGCGGTGGTCGGAAACGGCCGCCCGGCCGTCACCCATTACCTTGTGCGAGAGCGTTTTGCGCGCTGTACCTTGGTCGAATGCAGGTTGGAGACAGGGCGCACGCACCAGATCCGGGTCCATATGGCGCATGTCGGCCACGCCTTGGTGGGCGACGCCGTTTATGGTCAGCGTCGCACGGGCTCAGCCTTGCTCGACAGCTTTGCGCGCCAGGCGCTGCACGCCTTCAGGTTGGGTTTGCGCCACCCGCAGAGTGGTGATGACATGGCGTGGGAGTGTCCCATGCCCGCCGACTTCGCCATGCTGCTGCAGGCTTTGCGTGAGGAGCTGGCGTGAGCGGGGGGCACTCGCCGACGGTTGGTCGGCCGCTGGTTCCTGGCTTGTTGTGCCCGGACTGGGCTCTGCCCAAGGGTGTCGGTGCATTGCTGACGACATGTGAGGGCGGGGTTAGTGCGGGCGACTTTACCAGCTTCAATCTGGGTGCCCATGTAGGTGACGACCCGGCGGCGGTGGCGTCGAATCGCGCACGGTTGCGCGCCCATCTGCCCTCGGAGCCGGCCTGGCTTGATCAGGTACATGGATGCACGGTGGTCGACGCCGAGTCGGTGACGGGCCATGTTCGTGCGGATGCCGCAGTTTCAAGGACGCCGGGCCGGGTGTGCGCCGTGATGACGGCGGACTGCCTGCCGGTGCTGCTGTGCGATGACGACGCCACGGTCGTGGCAGCGGTGCATGCCGGATGGCGCGGGTTGGCGGCGGGTATCGTCGAGGCGACGGTCGCGCATATGGCGGTTGCGCCATCCAGCCTGCGTGCGTGGTTGGGGCCGGCGATCGGCCCTGGTGCCTTCGAGGTCGGTGACGATGTCCGGTGCGCGCTCGCCGACAGTGATGAGGAGGCCGCGCAGGCTTTCGTGGCGGGCGCTGCGCCTGGCAAGTGGATGGCTGACCTCTTCATGCTTGCCCGCCTGCGCCTGCGCAGGCTTGGCGTTGAGCGTGTCGATGGCGGCGGGGCGTGCACCTATTCGTCGCCACGGCAGTTCTATTCCTATCGCCGTGATGCAAGGACGGGCCGTTTTGCGTCTCTGGTCTGGCTCGATGCGCACTGATTCCGGGCTCCGGCATGACCGGCACCCGCTTCGCATCGACCTCCAAACGGCTTGGGCTATTGATCAGGGCCCGTTTCGGCTCTATCGTTGCGGTCAAGGGCTTCGCGTTCGCGCTGGCGCCGCCGGCGGGCCGGGGTACCGAAGATCCACATGAAGAGGGCGAGTGGGGCGATGCCCCAAAAGACGAAGGTCAACACGCCAGCGACGACGGTGTCCTCGGACACGGCGACGAGGATGGCGACATAGAGCCAGGCAATCGGAATCAGGTACATGCGCCAATTGTAGCGCCGCTGCGACGCCGGATCGGGATTGCCATGCAGCACAAATCAGCACGCGATGGCCGCCGGCCGTCGCCACCAGCTTGGGGAGATGTGAATGTCGGATTCAGCGGGTAAGGGGACGCCGCCTGGCGTGCAGGCCATGTTCGAGGCGGGGCAGTCCATGGCGAAGAGCTTCTTCGACGCGCTGGCGCGACAGCATGCGGCAATGCAGGATTCCTCGGGCGTAGCGGCTCCCAAGCTGCCGCTGCCCGAGACGGAGGCCCTTGGCGCCATCCAGAAGGCCTACGCGGAGAAGCACGCCCAGCTGTGGTCGTCGATGCTTGCGCGCAAGGACGGCGAGCCTGCGCCGGCCGTTGTTCAGCCGCCGCCGGGCGACAGACGGTTTACCGCGCCGGAGTGGAGTGAGAGTCCGGTGTTCGACTACCTGCGCCAAGCCTACCTGCTCAACGCCGAGTTGCTCACCCAGGTTGCCGAGGCCATGCCGATCGCCGACGGCCGCGCGAAGTCGCGCATTCAGTTCCTGACCCGGCAGTACATCGATGCCTTGTCGCCGAGCAACTTTGCCGCGACCAATCCCGAGTTCATCAAGACCGCGCTTGAGACCAAGGGCGAGAGCATCACGCGTGGCGTGCAGAACCTGCTCGGCGACCTTGAGAAGGGGCGCATCTCGATGACCGATGACTCGGCCTTCGAGATCGGCCGTAACCTGGCACTGACGCCGGGCTCGGTGATTTTCGAGAACGAGCTCATGCAGCTCATCCAGTACGCCCCGCTGACCGAGAAGGTGGCGCAGGCGCCGCTGCTGATCGTGCCGCCCTGCATCAACAAGTTCTACATCATGGATCTGCAGCCGGAGAACTCCCTGGTTCGATTCGCGGTAGAGCAGGGCTTCACCGTGTTCCTGGTGTCTTGGCGGAACCCCCGTCCGGAGTCTGGCGGGCATTTCACTTGGGACGATTACCTGGAGAAGGGGCCGCTGGCTGCGCTGGATGTCGTGCGCGCGGTGACCCGCGTAAAGAAACCCAACGTGCTCGGTTTTTGCGTCGGCGGCACCATCCTGACCTCGGCGCTCGCGGTGGCGCGGGCGCGTGGTGAGGACCCGGTGGCGAGCCTCACTCTGATGACGACGCTGCTCGATTTTTCGGATGCGGGCGAGCTGGGCTGCCTGGTCGATGAGGCCGGCGTGGCCGCGCGCGAGGCAGCGATCGGCAAGGGCGGCGTGCTCAAGGGGCAGGAGTTGGCGAACGTGTTCTCCTTCCTGCGTGCCAACGATCTGGTCTGGCAGTACGTCGTCGGCAACTACCTCAAGGGCAACAAGCCTGCGGCCTTCGACCTGCTGTACTGGAATTCTGATTCGACCAACTTGCCCGGGCCTTTCCTGACCTGGTACTTGCGCAACATGTACCTCGAGAACAACCTGCGAGTGCCGGGCAAGCTCCGGATGCTGGGGCAGAAGGTCGATCTTGCCAAGGTGGATATGCCCGCCTACCTGCTTGCGGCACGCGAAGATCACATCGTGCCATGGAAGAGCGCCTACCTGGCGCGCAACCTGCTGGGCGGCGACACCACGTTCGTGCTCGGCGCGAGCGGGCATATCGCTGGTGCGATCAACCCGGCATCCAAGAACAAGCGCAGCTATTGGACCGCTGAAGGGCGGCCGACCGACCCTGATGAGTGGTTCGAAGGTGCGACAGAGCACAAGGGCAGTTGGTGGCTGAACTGGATCGAGTGGTTGCGTCCGCATGGCGGCAAGCAGGTTGCGGCGCGAGGGCGTCTCGGCAGCACGCGCTATGAGCCGATCGAGCCGGCTCCGGGACGCTACGTGAAGGAGCGTGCCTGATCCGTCTGTCTCGACCAGATTTGCGGCGACAGCGTTGGGGCGGGCGCTGTCGTCACGATTGAAGCCCGTCCGGCACACAAGAACCCCGTCTAGGGAGAGGAGAGAACAATGTCTAGAGTTGCACTGGTAACCGGTGGTATGGGTGGTCTGGGCGAGGCGATCTGCATCAAGCTCGCGGCGCTGGGCTACAAGGTTGTGACGACGCATTCGCCGGGTAACAGCAAGGCGGCAGAGTGGCTGCAGACCATGAACAACATGGGCTACGGCTTCAAGGCCTATCCCTGCGACGTTGCCGATTTCGATTCGGCCAAGGCTTGCGTGGAGCAGGTGACTCGGGAAGTGGGTCCGGTCGATGTGCTGGTGAACAATGCCGGTATCACCCGCGACATGACGTTCAAGAAGATGACCAAGGCGGACTGGGATGCGGTGATCAGCACCAACCTCGACTCGGTTTTCAACATGACCAAGCAGGTCATGGACGGCATGGTCGAGCGCAAGTGGGGGCGCGTCATCAACGTCTCCTCGGTCAACGGTCAGAAGGGGGCGTTCGGTCAAACCAACTATTCCGCTGCCAAGGCCGGCATGCACGGCTTCACGAAGGCGCTTGCGCTCGAGGTCGCACGTAACGGCGTGACCGTGAACACCATCTCGCCGGGCTACATCGGCACCAAGATGGTGATGGCCATCCCGCAGGAGATCCTCGACTCGAAGATCCTGCCGCAGATTCCCGTGTCGCGCCTTGGCAAGCCGGAAGAGATCGCCGGTCTGGTGGCCTACCTGTCGTCGGAAGAGGCGGCGTTCGTCACCGGCGCGAACATCTCGATCAACGGCGGTCAGCACATGTTCTGATTCCTGCCTGCAGGCTTGCCGAGCCGGCAGTGGAGCGCTCCTGAGGGGGCGCTTTTTTTTCGCCTCGATGCCGCGTTCTATTGCGTTGCAACAAGAGTTGTCAACAGTGTTTATAATGCGATCGCAAGGCAGTTGATGCGCTGCCGCAAGAAGCGCCGAATGTGGTCCAGGATCCGGTCTAGCCTGGAGCGTCGGCATCTAAAATTGCTCCTGAAGGATCTCAAGATGTCCCAGAAAATCGCTCTCGTCACTGGCGCCATGGGTGGTCTTGGCACCGCGATCTGTCAATCGCTGGCCAAGGATGGCATGAAGGTTGTCGCCAACTGCCTGCCTGGCTTCGACCAGAAGGAAGGCTGGCTGGCTGCCCAGCGCGACCTGGGTTTCGACTTCGTCGCGGCTGAGGGCGATGTCTCGGACTACGAGTCCTGCGCCGCCATGGTTGCCCGCATCGAGGCCGAGGTCGGCCCGATCGACGTGCTGGTCAACAACGCCGGTATCACCCGCGACAAGTTCTTCCCGAAGATGGAGAAGGGCCAGTGGGACGCGGTGATCAGCACCAACCTCAACAGCCTGTTCAACGTCACGCACCATGTGTCGGCCAAGATGGCTGAGCGTGGCTGGGGGCGCATCGTCAACATCTCCTCGGTGAACGGGGTCAAGGGCCAGGCCGGCCAGACCAACTATTCGGCAGCCAAGGCGGGTGTGCTCGGCTTCACCAAGGCGCTTGCCGCCGAGCTGGCGACCAAGGGCGTCACCGTGAATGCCGTCGCGCCGGGCTACATCGGCACCGACATGGTCATGGCCATTCGCGACGACATCCGCCAAGGCATCATCGACACCGTGCCGATGAAGCGCCTCGGTCGTCCGGACGAGATTGGCGATCTGTGCGCCTACCTCGCGTCGGACAAGGCAGCCTACATCACCGGCGCCACCATCAACATCAATGGCGGCTTGCACATGTGCTGATGGCTGCACTGCAGCATGCGTGAAATCACGAAACCCCGTCGAATGGCGGGGTTTCGTTTTCGCACCGCGATATAATCGATCCCGCAACCCAGAGCGGGACGGACCGCCGTCGAGGAGATGGAGAAATGCAGGAACAGCAGCGCCTGATCAAGAAGTACCCCAATCGTCGCCTGTACGACACGCGTACGAGTTCGTACATCACGCTTTCGGACGTCAAGGAGCTCGTGCTCAACAACGAGGAGTTCCAGGTCGTCGATGCGAAGACCGGCGAGGAGCTCACGCGCAGCATCCTGCTCCAGATCATTCTCGAGGAAGAGGCGGGCGGTGCGCCCATGTTCACCAGCGACCTGCTGGCGCACATGATCCGTTTCTACGGCAACGCCATGCAAGGCATGATGGGGAAGTACCTTGAAAGCAACATCAAGGCGTTCACCGAGATGCAGGGAAAGCTTCAGGACCAGGCGCGCGCGATCTATGGCGAGAACAGCCCGGTCGGTCAGGACCTGTGGGCGCAGTTCCTCAATTTCCAGGGCCCCGCGCTGCAGAGCATGATGGGCGCCTACGTCGACCAGTCGAAGAAGATGTTCGAGCAGATGCAGAGCCAGCTCGAGAGCCAGACGCGCAACATGTTCACCGGCTTCCAGTTCCCCAATTACGTCAAACCCGGCGACGAGCGCGCCGATGCGCCCGCCGCGACCGGCAAGGGCGACGCCCACAAGTGATGCCCTGACGCGAGCGGGGCGGCTGAACCTTTCTGCCACCCCCTCGTGCCGACCCCCGGACAGGTTTCCCCACGCATGACCACTTTCAAGACCCCGAACCTGCCGCGCGTCGGCTTCGTTTCCCTCGGCTGTCCGAAGGCGACCGTCGACTCCGAGCACATCCTCACCCGATTGCGCGCCGAGGGCTACAGCATCTCCGGCACCTATGACGACGCCGACCTGGTGGTGGTCAACACCTGTGGCTTCATCGATGCCGCGGTCGAGGAGTCGCTCGATGCCATCGGCGAGGCGCTGGCCGAGAACGGCAAGGTCATCGTCACCGGCTGCCTTGGCGCCAAGGACGATGTCGTGCTGGCGGCGCATCCCCAGGTGCTCGCGGTCACCGGGCCGCATGCTACCGAAGAGGTCATGCATGCGGTGCATAAGCACCTGCCCAAGCCTCATGACCCCTTCACGGATCTGGTGCCGCCGCAGGGCATTCGCCTGACGCCGCAGCATTACGCCTACCTCAAGATCTCCGAGGGCTGTAATCACCGGTGCACCTTCTGCATCATTCCGTCCATGCGTGGCGACCTGGTCAGCAGACCTATCCACGAGGTCATGCGCGAGGCCGAGGCGCTTGCCGATGCTGGCGTGAAGGAAATCCTCGTCATCTCCCAGGACACCTCCGCCTACGGTGTCGACGTCAAGTATCGGACCGGCTTCTGGGGTGGGCGGCCACTCAAGACCCGCCTTGTGGACCTGGCGCGTGCCCTGGGCGAGCTTGGCATCTGGATCCGCATGCACTACGTGTATCCGTACCCGAGCGTCGACGAGCTGATCCCGCTGATGGCCGAGGGCAAGATCCTGCCCTACCTCGACGTACCCTTCCAGCACGCCAGCCCGCGCATCCTGAAGGCGATGAAACGGCCCGCCAATGCCGAGAATGTGCTCGAGCGCGTGCGCAAGTGGCGCAGCATCTGTCCCGAACTCACTATTCGTTCGACCTTCATCACCGGTTTCCCCGGCGAGACCGAGGAAGATTTCGAGATGCTGCTCAACTTCCTTGAGGAGGCGCAGCTTGACCGCGTGGGGGCATTTGCCTATTCGCCGGTCGAGGGGGCCGCGGCAAACGAGCTGCCGGATGCCGTCCCGCACGAGGTACGCGAGGAGCGACGGGCGCGGCTGATGGACTTCCAGGAAGATATCTCCACGCAGCGCCTTGAGGCAAAGATCGACCGCGAGATGACCGTCCTTGTGGATGAGATCGAAGAGGATGGCGCGCTGGCGCGCTCGCCAGGTGACGCACCCGAGATCGACGGCCTGGTGATCATCCCCGATGCCGAAGGGCTGGAGCCGGGCGACTTCGTGCGAGTCCGCATCACGGATTGCGATGTCCATGACCTCTACGCCGAAAGGCTCGACTGACGGCGCGGCAAACGCGTTCGTCTCAGGAGCAGGGCCTTGACTCCTCCGGGGGCGTTCGCCCTGCCGCCGCAGCGTGATGGTGGCCACGAGCCGGTCATTGGCTTGGCGCTGGGCAGTGGTGCCGCGCGCGGGTGGGCGCATCTGGGGGTGCTGCGGGCGCTGGCCGAGGAGGGCATTGCGCCGCGCGTGATCAGCGGCTGCTCGATCGGCGCGCTCGTTGGTGCAGCTGCGGCTTCGGGCGACCTCGACAAGCTCACGCGCTGGGCCGAGACGCTGAAGTGGCAGGACGTCGTGTCCCTGCTCGACGTGTCGCTGCGTGGTGGCCTCATCAAGGGCCAGAAGCTGATCAGTTTCTTCGAGCGCAATTTCATCGATCGCGACTTCTCCGAGCTCGACGCACGCTTTGCCTGCGTGGCGACCGAGTTGGGCAGTGGCCGTGAAGTCTGGCTGCACGACGGCAGCGTGTCCGCAGCCGTGAGAGCATCGATTGCGTTGCCCGGGTTGATGACGCCGGTGATGTACCAGGGTCATCTGCTTGTGGATGGCGGGCTGGTCAACCCCGTGCCGGTGTCCTTGTGCAGGGCGATGGGTGCCGATGTGGTCATTGCGGTCGATCTGGGGTCGGATATGGTCGGGCGTGCGCTGCGCCGAACGGCTGCGGCGCCCGTGCCGATCGAGGAAACCGAGGCCGGCTGGACCGAGCGCCTGCTGGCCGGCCTGGGACTCTCGCGTGACGACATTGATGCCTTGTCGGCGGCAATCCCATTCGGTAGCGACAGTTCGCCTTCACTCGCTTCAGTGATCAGCTCCAGCATCAACATCATGCAGGTCCGGATCGCTCGTAGTCGCCTTGCAGGCGATCCTGCCGACGTGCTCATCTCGCCGCGCGTCGGCCAGCTCGGCCTGATGGACTACCATCGCGCCGATGAGGCAATTGCCGAAGGCGTCGCTGCCGTCGGCCGCGTGCGTACGGTGTTGCGCGAGCTCACCGGCAGGTCAGACTGAGGAGGCGGGCATGGCATCCCTGATCGAGCTCTTGCAAGGCATTGTGGGGGCGCCGAACGTCCTTACCGCGGCCGGTGACATGGCGCCGAGCCTTGCCGACTGGCGGGGGCGTTATCACGGCACCGCTCAGGCTGTCGTCCGGCCGGCCACCACCGCAGAACTCGCTGCCGTGGTGGCCACCTGCGCGCACGCGGGTGTGCCGATGGTGCCTCAGGGCGGCAACACCGGCCTGTGTGGTGGTGCCACGCCGCTCGCCGACGGGCGTGCGGTGGTGATCGGCATGGGGCGAATGAACCGTGTGCGCGCGCTCGATGTCGATAACGGCACGATCTGCGTCGAGGCCGGATGCACGCTTGCAAGCGTGCAGGGCGCTGCTGCCGCCGAAGATCTGCTGTTTCCGCTGTCACTGGCCTCTGAGGGTAGCTGCCAGATCGGCGGCAACCTGTCGACCAACGCTGGCGGCGTGCAGGTGTTGCGCTACGGCAACATGCGCGAGCTGGTGCTGGGGCTCGAGGTAGTGCTGCCTGACGGACGGATCTGGGACGGACTGCGTGGCCTGCGCAAGGACAACACTGGCTACGATCTCAAGCACCTGTTCGTAGGGGCGGAGGGTACGCTAGGCATCATTACCGCAGCAGTGCTCAAGCTGTTTCCGCTGCCGCGGGCTCGTGCCACCGCCTGGGTCGGGGTGCCCGATCCGCGCGCGGCCGTGCACCTGCTGAGGCTGATGCGCGACGCCTGCGGTGAGCGCGTGAGCGCGTTTGAGATCGTCGGTCGCAGCGCGCTTGAACTCGTACTCGCTCACATTCCCAGGACACGCGCCCCATTGGCTCGGGGCCACGACTGGGGCGTGCTGCTGGAGTTGACCGACCCGCAGCTCGATTCAGGGTTGGCGACCAAACTTGAGCAGGCGTTGGCGGTGGCGATGGCTCGTGGCCTGGTACTCGACGCCGTGCTTGCGACCTCCGAGGCGCAGGCGGCTGAGTTGTGGGTCTTGCGCGAGCAGATCTCCGAGGCACAGCGTCTGGAGGGAGTCAGCATCAAGCACGACATATCGGTGCCGGTCAGTCGCATACCGGAGTTTCTTGAGCGCATGAAGGCAGTGCTCGAGGCGCGCTACGCCGGTGTTCGTATCGTCGCCTTCGGCCATATCGGCGATGGCAACCTCCATTACAATCTGTCGCAACCCCTGGTCGAGGCCAACGCGGCCTTCATAGCGCGCACGGCTGAGATCAATCGCATCGTGCATGACGAGGTTGCAGCCCTTGGCGGGTCGATCTCCGCCGAGCATGGGCTTGGCCAACTCAAGCGCGATGAGATCCTGCGCTACAAGTCTGAGGTCGAACTCGACATGATGCGGGCGGTGAAGCGCGCGCTCGACCCACTGGGTTTGATGAATCCTGGCAAGGTCCTGCCGCTGCGTGCCTGAGCGAGAAGGGCGAGATGGGGGCAGGAATTGAAATTGTGTGACAAGGGGGTTTACAAGGTGGGGGCTAGTTCCTATAATGCGCGCTCTTCGGTGACGGGGGTATAGCTCAGCTGGGAGAGCGCTTGCATGGCATGCAAGAGGTCAGCGGTTCGATCCCGCTTACCTCCACCACAAAGAAGAATTGGTAGTACGCAGTCCCCATCGTCTAGAGGCCTAGGACACCGCCCTTTCACGGCGATAACCGGGGTTCGAATCCCCGTGGGGACGCCAGTCAAGGCGCCCAGCATTGAGCTGGGGGCAAAGCCGGCAAGGCCGGTGCAGGTTAGTGCGGAGTGGTAGTTCAGTCGGTTAGAATACCGGCCTGTCACGCCGGGGGTCGCGGGTTCGAGTCCCGTCCACTCCGCCAGTTTCAACAGAGCTTTGCTCTGATGTGCAGCGAAGGTGACAATTCGATGCACTTGCGGTGAGCTTGATCAGAAGCTATAATCGCCGACTTGTTGTGGGGGTATAGCTCAGCTGGGAGAGCGCTTGCATGGCATGCAAGAGGTCAGCGGTTCGATCCCGCTTACCTCCACCAAATGATTTTTGCAGTAGTAGGCTTGCAGTCCCCATCGTCTAGAGGCCTAGGACACCGCCCTTTCACGGCGATAACCGGGGTTCGAATCCCCGTGGGGACGCCAACATTGCAGCTTGGTCGTCGTAAAGATCAATCTGCAGCTTCGTGGAAACACGAAGTCGATCAGCGCGGAGTGGTAGTTCAGTCGGTTAGAATACCGGCCTGTCACGCCGGGGGTCGCGGGTTCGAGTCCCGTCCACTCCGCCACCAAAAAGCCCCGAGTCAGCTTTCTGACTCGGGGCTTTTTCCATTGGCCCATCTGTGCCCATCTCGCCTTTGCTTTCCTGGCTGGTGCTGGTGAGCAGAATCAGCTAAAGTTCATAACATACGCTACGGTATGGAAAAAGGGCGTGCCTGTGCGTCTGTCCGTGCGTGTCTTATAACCAGTCGGGAGAGCAAGTACGATGAGTATCACCAAGGTTGGTGTCGTTGGCGCGGGGACGATGGGCAATGGTATTGCCCAAGCTTTCGCGGTTGCAGGGATGGATGTGGTGATGATGGACGTGGCCGAGGCGCAGGTTAAGCGTGGCCTCGATACCATTGGCGCCAGTCTCGATCGCCTGGTGAAGAAGGAAAAGATGAGTGCCGAGCAGAAGGCTGCGGCAATGGCGCACATCGGCACGGCGACGGCGCTTTCCGCGTTGGCTGATTGCGACCTCGTCATCGAGGCTGCGACCGAGAACGTCAATCTCAAGCTCAAGATCTTCGCAGAGCTGGATGCGCTGACCAAGCCTGAGGCCATTCTCGCCAGCAACACTTCGTCGATCTCGATCACCCGCCTTGCTGCCAGCACGCAGCGGCCGGCCCAGGTCATCGGCATGCACTTCTTCAATCCGGTGCCGATGATGGCGCTGGTAGAGCTCATCAAGGGGCTGCAGACCTCCGATGCGACTTATGAAGCCGTCGAGGCGCTTGCGCAGTCGATCGGCAAGTCCCCGATCAAGGTGAAGAACAGCCCGGGTTTCGTTGTCAATCGCCTGTTGTGCCCGATGATCAACGAGGCAGTATTCGCGCTTGGCGAGGGGCTGGCGACTGCGGCAGAGATCGACGAGGCGATGAAGCTGGGCTGCAACCATCCGATCGGACCGCTCGCCCTGTGTGATCTCATCGGTCTCGATGTGGAACTGGCTGTGATGCAGGTGCTGTACGAGGGCACCAAGGATCCGAAGTATCGCCCGGCGCCGTTGTTGGTCGAGATGCTCGAGGCGGGCTATCTCGGGCGCAAGAGTGGAAAGGGCTTCTTCGACTACCCCGCGAAGTGATGCCCTCGGCGCTCCGGGGCGGAAGCCCTGGAGGAGCCGGCAGCGCCCAAATGCAAACGCCACCGTGAGGTGGCGTTTGTGTTGATGCAGAGGGCAAGTGAATCAGCCGCGGCCTGAGCGCATTGCGTCGAAGAACTCGGCGTTGCCCTTGGTGGCCTTGATCTTGTCGAGCAGGAATTCCATCGCGTCGATGTCATCCATGCCGTACAGGAGCTTGCGCAGGATCCAAACCTTCTGCAGCACGTCGGCCTTGAGCAGAAGCTCCTCGCGACGGGTGCCGGAACGGTTGACGTTGATCGCTGGATAGACCCGCTTCTCCGCCATGCGGCGGTCGAGGTGGAGCTCCATGTTGCCGGTGCCCTTGAACTCCTCGTAGATCACGTCGTCCATGCGGCTGCCGGTGTCGACCAGCGTGGTGGCGATGATGGTGAGCGAGCCGCCTTCCTCGATGTTGCGCGCGGCGCCGAAGAAGCGTTTGGGCTTCTGCAGTGCGTTGGCGTCCACGCCGCCGGTCAGTACCTTGCCCGAGGCCGGTTGCACCGTGTTGTACGCGCGTGCGAGGCGGGTGAGCGAGTCGAGCAGGATCACCACGTCGTACTTGTGCTCGGTCAGGCGCTTGGCCTTCTCGATCACCATCTCGGCGACCTGGACGTGACGGGTGGCGGGCTCGTCGAAGGTGGAGGCTACGACCTCGCCCTTCACCGAGCGCAGCATCTCGGTCACTTCCTCCGGGCGCTCGTCGATCAGCAGCACGATCAGCTTCACGTCCGGGTGGTTGGCCGTGATCGCATGCGCGATGTGCTGCAGCATCACCGTCTTGCCGCTCTTGGGTGGGGCCACGAGCAGGCCGCGCTGGCCCTTGCCGATCGGCGCGATCATGTCGATCACCCGGCTGGTGATGTTCTCCTCGCCACGGACCTCACGCTCGAGCTTCAGGCACTCCTGCGGGTGCAGGGGCGTGAGATTCTCGAACAGGATCTTGCTCTTGCACTCTTCCGGCGGGCGGCCGTTGATCTTGTCGAGCTTGGTGAGCGCGAAATAGCGCTCGCCGTCCTTGGGCGTGCGGATCTCACCCTCGATCGTGTCGCCGGTGCGCAGGTTGAAGCGCCGGATCTGCGATGGCGACACATAGATGTCGTCGGTCGCAGCGAGATACGAGGTGTCCGGGGAGCGCAGGAAGCCGAAGCCGTCAGGCAGCACTTCGAGTGCGCCATCGCCACAGATCGGTTCGCCCCTGCGGGCACGGTTGCGCAGCAGCGCGAACACGAGTTCCTGCTTGCGCAGTCTGTTTGCGCCCTCGACACCGGCGTCCGTTGCCATCTGCAGCAGTTCGCTGACATGCAGGGCCTTGAGTTCGGACAGGTGCAGAGCAGGCACGTCGGGATCGCGGGGCGTGGAGTTGCCTTCCTCGCCACCGTTGTCGACGTCGAACAGATCGTTGTCGTTCTGCTGATTCTGGGGGGGATTACCGTCTCGGTTACGCGAGCCACGGCGACGGGCACGCGAGGAGCCGCGAGAGCGGGCCGGAGCCTGGTCCGGCTTAGATGTTGCTGTCAATGAAGGCGGTCAGTTGAGATTTGGAAAGGGCGCCCACTTTGGTCGCCTCGACGTTGCCGCCCTTGAACAGCATCAGCGTCGGGATGCCCCGGATGCCGTACTTGGCCGGCGTTTCCTGGTTCTCGTCGATGTTGAGCTTGGCGATCTTGAGCTTGCCGGCGTAGTCCTTGGCGACGTCGTCGAGGATGGGCGCGATCATCTTGCAGGGGCCGCACCATTCGGCCCAGTAATCGACCAGCACCGGGGTCTGGGACTGCAGCACTTCGGACTCGAAGTTGCCGTCAGTCACATAGTGGATATGCTCGCTCATGATTCCTCACTTAAGGGCTAGCGGGTGTTGACGAAAGCCGATGACTTCGTTGTGTTGTGATGCTTGTATGGGGCTTGCTGCTGGACGCCGCGCTCGACGATTACCTCCCGAGCCGTTGTGCGGTAGGGGGGCTGGACTACGGGGCGCGGTTGGCGGAAGGGGAAGCCTTCCGGAAAGGAAGCTTGGCGAAACTTATGCGAAGGTTCGGCGGCCGTCAAGCGTGATTGATGGCTGACCAATAAACTGAGCGCCGAGGCGTGGCAAAAAAACAATGGGCTGGACTATATTCACGTCCTGCGCCTCGTCGATGGGTGGTCTGGGCGCCTGACAAACGGAGATCCTGCGATGACCTACGTCGTCACCGAAAGCTGCATTCGCTGCAAATATACCGACTGTGTGGACGTGTGTCCGGTCGATTGCTTCCGCGAGGGGCCCAACTTCCTCGTCATTGATCCCGAGGAGTGCATCGACTGTACGCTCTGCGTGGCCGAGTGCCCGGTGGAAGCGATCTATGCAGAGGACGATGTGCCTGCGGATCAGCAGCACTTCATTGCGCTGAATGCGGAGCTGTCCAGGCAGTGGAAGCCGATCGTCGAGCGCAAGGATCCCTTGCCCGATGCTGAGGACTGGGCGAAGGTCAAGGGCAAGCTCGACGAGCTTGTGCGCTGATTGCACCCAACGGGGCGCATGGCGGCTATGCGCTGCCGCATCGATGCACTAATATGGCGCAGACTTGACACTGAAACCGACGAGGTTCGGAGAACGACATGCTGGTGAGCGAGATCCTGGCGATCAAGGGCAAGGTGCTTTTCACCATTTCCCCGAAGAAGAGCATTGCAGAAGCCGTAGAGATCATGAACGAGCAGGACGTGGGCTCGCTTGTCGTGTTCTCGCGTGGCGAAATGGTGGGCATGCTGACCTTCCGTCAGGTCCTCCAGGCCGTGCAGAAGGGCGGCGCTGACTGGCAGGCGCTGTGCGTCGAGGACGTGATGTTGAGAGATCCGCTCGCTGCTTCGCCAAACATGGAGATGGACGAGCTCCGGCGCCTCATGGTCGAGCATCACCAGCGTTATCTGCCGGTCATGGAAGATCATACGCTGCTGGGTGTCGTCAGTTTTCATGATGTGGCCAAGGCGGTGCTCGAAGAGCAGAGCTTCGAGAACCGAATGCTCAAGAACTACATCAGGAACTGGCCTGAGGCCGAACAGGAGGAGCGCTGAACAGATGCTGGAGTAGCGACTCCGGCTTGTGGCGACCGTGTCGCCACGCCTCCGTGACGAATCTGTTTTCGTCCGATTGACGCCCAACCCAAAATAATCGGGCGCGATCAAGTTGGAATTGCGGGGCTGCCCTCACGGGCTGACCCGACGCCTCGGGAGGGCGGGGCCGAACGGCAATCATGCGGTTCGGCAGTTTCCAGCAACAGGAGGAGGTAGCGTGGAAAAAATCTGGCTGAAGAGCTATCCCGCGGGCGTACCGGCCGAAATTGACGTCGACCAGTTCCGCTCGCTCGGTGATCTGTTCGAGAAGAGCGTCGCGCAGTTTTCGCAGCGTGATGCCTTCTACTGCATGGGGAAGACGATCACCTATGCCGAACTCGACGCCCTGAGTGCGCGCTTCGGCGCTTTTCTTCAGGGGGAGTTGGGGCTCGCAAAGGGGGCTCGTGTCGCCCTGATGATGCCGAATGTGCTGCAGTACCCGGTAGCGCTCTATGGTGCGCTGAGAGCCGGCTACACAGTCGTCAATGTCAATCCTCTTTATACGGCGCGCGAGCTCGAGCACCAACTCAAGGATGCGGGCGTCGAGGCGATCGTGATCCTCGAGAACTTTGCCCATACGCTGCAGAGCGTCATCGGCAAGCTCTCCCTCCGTCATGTGGTCGTCACCAGTCTTGGCGAGCTGCTCGGCTTCCCGAAAGGGGCGATCGTCGACTTCGTCGTGCGCCGGATACGCAAGATGGTGCCTGCGTGGTCCTTGCCCGGCAGTGTCCGCTTCTCGGACGCGTTGCAGCGCGGTGCCCGCCATGCCTTGAAGCCGGTCGATGTGGGACATGAAGACATTGCCTTCTTGCAGTACACCGGCGGTACGACCGGCATGGCCAAGGGGGCGGTGCTGACGCATCGCAACATCATTGCCAACATGCAGCAGGCGCATGCGTGGATCAGGCCGGTGGTGCGCGAGGGCCAGGAGATCATCATCACCGCGCTGCCGCTGTATCACATCTTCTCGCTTACCGCGAACTGCCTGACCTTTTTCAAGGTGGGCGCGACGAACATCCTGATCACCAATCCGCGTGACATTCCGGGCTTCGTCAAGGAGCTTGCGAAGCATCGCTTCACGGCGATCACCGGCGTGAACACCTTGTTCAATGCCTTGCTGAACAACCCCGATTTTGCCAAGCTCGATTTCTCTTCGCTTCATGTGTCCCTGGGCGGAGGAATGGCGGTGCAGCAAGCGGTTGCCGAGCGCTGGAAGAAGGTGACCGGCGTGGCTTTGGTCGAGGCGTATGGGCTGACCGAGACGTCTCCGGCAGTTACGCTCAATCCGCTTGATCTCAAGGAGTTCAACCACGCGATCGGCTTGCCGATCTCGTCGACCGACATCAGTATCCGTGATGACGATGGGGTCGAGCAGCCAGTCGGGCAGCGTGGAGAGCTTTGCGTGCGTGGGCCTCAGGTCATGCGAGGTTACTGGAATCGCCCTGAAGAGACGGCGAGAGTATTCACGTCTGACGGCTATCTGCGCACGGGTGACATTGCGGTCATCGATGCAGCGGGTTTCATCACGCTGGTCGACCGCAAGAAGGACATGATCCTGGTCTCGGGCTTCAATGTGTATCCGAACGAAGTCGAGGATGTCGTTGCCAGTCATCCGGGCGTGCTCGAGGTGGCCGCTGTTGGTGTTCCCGACGAGCGCAGCGGCGAAGCAGTGAAGGTGTTCGTGGTGCGCAAGGACCCCGCGCTCACCGCCGAGGCGCTGATTGCGCATTGTCGCAAGGAGTTGACCGGCTACAAGGTGCCGCACCATGTCGAGTTCCGCGACGAACTGCCCAAGAGCAACGTGGGCAAGATCTTGCGCCGGGAGCTGCGTGGGGCTGCCTGATGGTTGCGTGCGCGTCGGGGCTGGTTGGGCTGGTTGGGCCGGCTTGATCAGTCCTCCCGCCAGGGCGCAGCGGGCTGCCAATCGAAAAAGTCTCTTGTGCAATGCGGCGATTAGTCATTAGAATCGGTCGCAGTCTGCAAAGAGACGTTCCGAGTTCAAGTCGATAATCCGTAATGACCCTGTCCGCCCGTTTCCTCGCTGTCGTCGTAGTACGCGTAGTAAGCGTAGGACAACGCGCGTCGTAACGGGACAGAACACTCCAGCAGCAAGATTCCAAACCCCCGTCGGCGCGCAAGGCCGGCGGGGGTTTTGTTTTTTTGGCTCGTCGGTCTGGCTGTCGAATCCGCAACGAAGGAGAGCAACATGATTCAACTTACCGGCGCGCAACTTATCGTGCGTCTTCTCGAGCGTCAGGGCGTGCGTACCGTCGCTGGCGTGCCAGGCGGCGCGATCCTGCCGTTCTACGACGCCTTGTCGTCCAGTGAGCTGATCCGTCACGTGCTTGCCCGCCACGAGCAGGGTGCGGGCTTCATGGCCCAGGGCATGGCACGCGTGAGCGGCGTGCCCCAGGTGTGCATCGCCTCCAGTGGCCCGGGTGCGACCAATCTGGTCACCGCCATCGCCGACGCTTGCCTGGACTCCATCCCGATGGTGGTCATCACCGGCCAGGTGCCGCAGGCCATGATCGGCACGGATGCGTTCCAGGAAGTGGATATCTATGGCATCACGGTGCCGATCACCAAGCACAACTTCCTTGTGCGTTCGGCACAAGAGTTGCTGGAGGTCGTCCCTGATGCCTTCCGCATTGCCATGTCCGGCCGTCCCGGTCCGGTGCTGATTGATGTGCCCAAGGACGTGCAGAACCAGCTCATCAGCATCGAGGAGCTGCCTCCGCCAGCGGTGCCCGACCCCACGCCCGCGCTCGACCTCGCTGCCATCGAAGAGGCAGCGCGCATGATCAACGGTGCGCAGCGGCCGGTGCTCTATCTCGGTGGCGGCGTGGTGCACTCGGGTGCGGCGCCGCTTGCGGTCCAGCTGGCCGAGCGCGCCGGGCTGCCGACCACGATGACCTTGATGGCTCTTGGCGCAATGCCGATGGATCACCACCTGTCGATCGGCATGCTCGGCATGCATGGCGCGCGCTACACCAATTTCGTGCTCGAGGAAGCCGATGTGCTGATCTGCGTCGGCGCCCGCTTCGACGATCGCGCGATTGGCAAGGCGGCGCAGTTCTGCCCGAGGGCCAGCATCGTTCATATCGATGTCGACCGCTCCGAGCTGCACAAGATCAAGAATGCCCATGTCGCCATCCATGCCGATGTGAATGTCGCCCTGGCGGCGCTTCTGCCGCGCATCGATCCGATCATCCGGGAGGCCTGGCTGTCGAAGGTCGCGGACCTGAAGACGCGCTTCCCGATGCAACTCCCCGGCATCGAGGATCCGCGCAGCCACTACGGGCTTATCCAGGCCGTGGCCGATGCGCTCGATGACGAGGCGGTGATCGCCACCGACGTCGGCCAGCACCAGATGTGGGTTGCGCAGGCCTATCCCTTCCGTCGTCCGCGCCAGTGGCTCACCTCTGGTGGCCTGGGCACGATGGGCTTCGGCATGCCGACGGCGATCGGTGCGGCGCTTGCCGAGCCGGAGCGCACCGTGGTGTGCTTCTCGGGCGATGGCAGCTTCAAGATGAACATCCAGGAGCTCGCGACGCTGGCCGAGGAAGGCCTGAACGTCAAGATCGTGCTCATGAACAACAATGCGCTCGGCCTGGTGTACCAGCAGCAGACGCTGTTCTACGGCAAGCGCCTGTTCGCCTCGAAGTACCGCACCGAGCCCGATTTCGTGAAGATCGCTGAAGGCTTCGGCGTGCCTGCGGTGGATCTGGACAAGGCCGAAGATCCGCGTATGGCGCTTGCCGAAGCCCTGCGTGCTCCGGGTCCGTGCCTGATCCATGCGACGATCGACCGCGAACAATTTGTCTATCCCATGGTGCCGCCCGGTGCGGCCAACACCGAGATGATCGGAGGCTGATGATGATCGAACAGGTTGCCGACCCGCTGCCGCAGACGAGCTGCGCCAAGGTCGTTCTCGAAATCGATGTGAACAACCACCCCGGGGTGATGAGCCACATCTGCAATCTATTTGCGCGCAGGGCGTTCAACGTCGAGGGCATCCTGTGCATGCCGGTATCGGACGGCAAGCGCTCGCGTATCTGGCTGCTGGTGTTCGACGACCAGCGCCTGGAGCAGATGGTGCGCCAGGTCGAGAAGCTCGAAGACGTGCTGGCGGTACGCCGGCACGGCGCCGAGCACGAGGTCTTCGAGCGTCTGGAGAGCTTCTTCCACTGATCGCCCGAGCGCCGGTGCGTGGCACCGCTGCGGTCATCGGCCCGGCGGCGCAGAGGGGATGGGCTTGCGTGCTAGACTCACGCCCCATCCCCTTTTCCATGATGCAACCAGTCGCGCTGCAGCCGTGGCCTCTGCGGTCAGGTGCGGCGCTTACGAGAGGCGAATCCTTCCATGTCCGGCAACACCTTCGGCACGCTCTTCACCGTCACGTCCTTTGGCGAATCGCATGGCCCGGCCATCGGCTGCGTGGTTGACGGGTGTCCGCCGGGGCTCGCGCTCAGCGAGGCCGATGTCCAGGCCGAACTCGATCGCCGCAAGCCGGGTACTTCGCGCCACGTTACTCAGCGCCGCGAGCCCGACACCGTGGAGATCCTGTCGGGTGTGTTCGAGGGCGTGACCACCGGCACGCCGATCGCGTTACTCATCCGCAACCAGGACCAGCGCAGCAAGGACTACGGCAACATCGCCGATACCTTCCGCCCCGGGCATGCGGACTATGCCTATCTGCAGAAATACGGCCTGCGCGATCACCGCGGCGGCGGACGTTCGTCGGCGCGTGAGACTGCGGTGCGCGTCGCGGCGGGCGCGATCGCGCGCAAGTGGCTGCAGGAACGCTACGGTATCGTCATCCGTGCCTGCATGACCGCGCTCGGGCCTATCGAGATTCCCTTCGTGTCCTGGGACGAGGTCGACGGCAATCCCTTCTTCGCTCCCAATGCCGCCATCGTGCCGCAACTCGAGGCCTACATGGACGAGCTGCGCAAGTCGGGCGATTCAATCGGTGCGCGCATCGATGTGGTCGCCAGCGGCGTGCCCGTGGGGTGGGGCGAGCCGGTCTACGGTCGCCTGGACGCCGACATCGCCTATGCGATGATGGGCATCAATGCCGTCAAGGGCGTCGAGATCGGCGCTGGCTTTGCCTCAGTCGCCCAGCGTGGCACCGAGCACGGTGACGAGATGACGCCCGAGGGCTTCCTGTCCAACCACGCCGGCGGCGTGCTGGGGGGCATCTCCACCGGCCAGGACATCGTCGCCAGCATCGCGATCAAGCCGACCTCGAGCATCCGCCTCGACCGCCGCTCCATCGACCGCGCCGGCAACCCGGTCATCGTCAATACGCACGGGCGCCACGATCCCTGTGTCGGTATCCGCGCCACGCCGATCGCCGAGTCGATGCTCGCGCTGGTCCTGATCGACCACGCGCTGCGACACCGCGCGCAGTGCGGCGACGTCAGTACCGACACGCCGCGGATTGCCGCACTCGCGCCCCAGGGGCACCAGCGCCTGCCTTCGCCGCGCTGACGCGCGGCTGTTGCGGACTTCGTCGGCATGGTCCCTTACTGGCGCCTGTCCGCCTACTATTTCTTCTACTTCGCCTTCGTCGGCGCGTTCTCGCCTTACTTCACGCTCTACCTGCAGTCGGTTAGCCTGTCGGCCACGGACATCGCCATCCTGATGTCGCTGACGCAGCTGATGCGGGTGCTGGCGCCGAACCTGTGGGGCTGGCTCGCCGAAAAGCTGGGCGCACGCGTTGCCATCGTGCGCCTGTCGGCGATCGCGGCACTGGCGGGGTTCGCTGGCTTCTTCCTCACCACCGAGTTCACCGGCCTGTTCGCGGCCATGGCGCTGATGGCCTTCTTCTGGAGCGCGGCGCTGCCGCTGGTGGAGGGCCTGACCTTCTCCCACCTCGGGACGGCCGCGCACCGCTACGGCAGCATCCGTGTGTGGGGATCGGTCGGCTTCATCGCAGCCGTGCTCGGGCTCGGCTACCTGCTCGACCATCTGCCGATCGACGCCGTGCTGTGGGTGACTGCAGCCATCCTCGCCGGCATCCTCGTGTGCGCTTTGGTGGTGCCGGAGGCTGCGCGGGCTCCCGAGCCGCGCGCGGCGGCCAGCATGGGCGAGACCCTGCGCCGGCCCGAAGTGCGTGCGCTGCTCGGCGCCTGTTTCCTGATGTCCGCTGCGCACGGCGCGCTCTACGTGTTCTACTCGATCTTCCTGGTCGAGCATGGCTATGACACATCCCTGGTGGGCTGGATGTGGACGCTGGGTGTGCTTGCCGAGATTGTCGTCTTCATGTTGATGCCGCGTCTGGTGCGCTACGTCCGGCTGCGAACGATCCTGCTCTTTGCCTTTGTCTGTGCGGTGCTGCGCTTTGCGATGATCGGCTGGGGGGCGGACAGCCTCGCTCTGCTGGTACTCGCCCAGCTGTTGCACGGTGCCACCTTCGGCGCCTACCACGCGGCAGCGATCGCCGTGGTGAACCTCTGGTTCCCGGGACGGCTCCAATCGCGTGGGCAGGCCTTGTACGGCAGCATCTCCTTCGGTGCCGGCGGCATGCTCGGTGGCCTGCTGAGCGGTTACACCTGGGAAACGCTGGGTGCGGCCTGGACCTATACGATGGGCTCGGTGTTCGCGTTGGCCGGCCTGGTCTGGCTGCTGGCTGGCTGGCGGGTAGCTGCCGATGCGGACGAAGGACGAGCGGGTTGAGGAGCTTGGAACGATGAAGGGACTTGTGAGGGGCGTTTTGCCCGTGGTCATCGTGGCGACGATGACGGTTGCGTGTCAGACGGTGCAAACCACGGGCGGCGGCGCCGTGGGTGTGCAACGCTCGCAAATGATGATGGTGTCCGCCAAGGAGGTCGAGCAGGCTTCGCGGCAGCAGTACCAGCAGATGCTTGCCGAGGCGCGGCAGAAGAATGCGCTCAATCGTGATCCGGCCATGGTCCAGCGCGTGCGCACCATCGTCGCACGACTGACTGCGCAGACGGGCGTGTTCCGCGCCGATGCGCCGGCGTGGCAGTGGGAGGTGAATGTGTTCTCCTCCAACGAGCTCAACGCCTGGTGCATGGCGGGCGGCAAGATGGCCATCTACACCGGTTTGATCGAGCGCTTGAGGCTGACTGATGACGAGATCGCCGCCGTGATGGGGCACGAGATCGCGCATGCGCTGCGCGAGCATTCCCGCGAGCAGGTGTCGAAATCGATGGCCACCGGGCTGGGGGTCTCAGTGGCTGGTGCCCTGCTTGGCGTCGGCCAGGTTGGGCAGGATCTGATGAGCACGGTGGCAAAAGTGACCTTCGAGCTCCCCAACTCGCGCGAGCATGAGATCGAGGCCGACCGAATCGGCGTCGAGCTTGCCGCGCGCGCGGGCTATGACCCGCGTGCCGCGGTGAGCTTGTGGAACAAGATGTCCACCCAGTCGGCAGGGGCGCCGCCGCAGTGGTTGTCGACCCACCCCTCGCACGCCAGTCGCCAGCGCGACCTGGCTGAGTACGCCGCCCGCGTCATGCCGCTGTACCAGGCTGCGCGGCGCTGAGCCCGATGGTGCTGAGTCGGGCGGCTGTTCAGTCTCGCAGCCTTTGTGAAATAATCGATATTTTTCTTGACGCGGAATCCCCGGGATGCAAGCTCAAACCTTGTACGAAAAGCTCTGGTCCAGTCACGTCGTCCATCAGGAGGCTGACGGTACGGCGCTGATCTACATCGATCGCCACCTTGTCCATGAGGTGACCAGCCCGCAGGCTTTCGAAGGCCTCAAGCTGGCCGGGCGCACGCCATGGCGGATCAGCTCGATCGTGGCCACGGCGGACCACAACACGCCGACCGACCATTGGGATCTGGGCATCCAGGATCCGGTGTCGCGCCAGCAGGTCGAGACGCTCGATGCCAACATTCGCGAGGTGGGCTCGCTTGCCTACTTCCCATTCAAGGACGAGCGCCAGGGCATCGTGCACGTGATCGGGCCCGAGAACGGCGCCACGCTGCCTGGCATGACCGTGGTGTGCGGCGACTCGCACACCTCCACGCATGGCGCTTTCGGCTGTCTGGCGCACGGCATCGGCACCTCCGAGGTGGAGCATGTCATGGCCACCCAATGCCTGCTGCAGAAGAAGTCGAAGACCATGCTGGTCAGGGTCGACGGCCAACTTGGCGCCGGTGTCACGGCCAAGGACGTGGTGCTCGCCATCATCGGCAAGATCGGCACGGCCGGTGGCACCGGCTACGCGATGGAGTTTGGCGGCAGTGCGATTCGTGCGCTGTCGATGGAAGGCCGCATGACGATCTGCAACATGGCGATCGAGGCGGGCGCGCGCGCCGGCATGGTCGGCGTGGACGAAACCACCATCGACTACCTCAAGGACCGTCCGTTCTCGCCCAAGGGCGAGGCCTGGGACAAGGCGGTCGATTACTGGCGCAGTCTGCACAGCGACGAGGGCGCGGAGTTCGACAAGGTCGTCGAGCTCAAGGCCGAGGACATCCTGCCGCAGGTGACCTGGGGTACCTCGCCCGAGATGGTCACCACAGTCGATGGCTGCGTGCCGGATCCCGCTGCGGTTGCAGACCCCGTACGCCGCGAGGGTGTCGAGCGCGCGCTCAAGTACATGGGGTTGGAGGCCAACACCCCGATCACCGAGATCAAGGTCGACCAGGTCTTCATCGGCTCTTGCACCAATTCGCGCATCGAGGATCTGCGCGAGGCCGCTGCGGTTGCCAAGGGGCGAACGAAGGCCGCCAACGTCAAGCGCGTGCTGGTGGTGCCGGGCTCCGGTCTGGTCAAGCGTCAGGCCGAAGCCGAGGGTTTGCACGAGGTCTTCCTCGCCGCTGGTTTCGAGTGGCGCGAGCCGGGCTGTTCGATGTGCCTGGCGATGAACGCCGACCGCCTCGAGCCGGGCGAGCGTTGTGCCTCGACCTCGAACCGTAACTTCGAGGGCCGCCAGGGCGCAGGCGGGCGCACCCATCTCGTGAGCCCGGCCATGGCCGCCGCCGCCGCGGTGACCGGCCACTTCACCGACGTGCGCACGCTCGCCTGAGCGCGCGCTTCCCGAGGAGCGTTTCCGATGAAGAGAACCATCGCAAGCCTCTGCGCCGCCGTGTTCGCCGTGCTTGCGCTCGGCGCCTGCAACACCGTGCAGGGCATCGGCAAGGACATCGAAAAGGGTGGCGAGGCCATCCAGAGGGCAGTCAAATAATGAAGCCGTTTACCACGCTCGACGGTCTGGTTGCGCCGCTCGACCGCGCCAACGTCGACACCGACGCGATCATCCCCAAGCAGTTCCTGAAGTCGATCAAGCGCAGCGGCTTCGGCCCCAACGCTTTCGACGAGTGGCGCTATCTCGATGTCGGCCAGCCCGGCCAGGACAACAGCAAGCGCCCGCTCAACCCCGACTTCGTGCTCAACCAGGCACGTTACACGGGCGCGCAGATCCTGCTCACGCGCGACAATTTCGGTTGCGGCAGTTCGCGCGAGCACGCCCCCTGGGCGCTCGAGGACTATGGCTTCCGCGTCCTGATCGGGCCGAGCTTCGCGGACATCTTCTTCAACAACAGCTTCAAGAACGGCCTGCTGCCGATCAAACTCGACGCCGCCGAGGTCGACGAGCTGTTCCGCCAGTGCGAGGCCGCAGAAGGGTATCGTCTTCGTGTCGATCTGGCCGCCCAGACGATCACCCGCCCGGATGGCAAGTCGATCGCCTTCGACATCGACCCCTTCCGCAAGGAATGCCTGCTCAACGGCTGGGACGACATCGGTCTGACCCTGCGTCATGCCGACAAGATCCGCGCCTTCGAAGACAAGCGCCGTACCGAACATCCCTATTACTTTGCCTGAGCGTGCGGCTTCGAAGCTGCAGCGCTTAGTGAAACCAAGGAAAACACTTCGATGAAGATTTGCGTGCTGCCGGGTGACGGCATCGGTCCCGAAATCATGGCGCAGGCCGTGCGCGTGCTGAAGGCGCTCGATCTCAAGATGGAGATGGAAGAGGCGCTGATCGGCGGTTGCGCGGTCGATGCCACCGGAAACCCCTATCCGGAAGCCACGCAAAAGCTCGCGCGCGCGGCCGATGCGCTGCTGCTCGGCGCAGTCGGTGGTCCGAAGTGGGATACGCTGCCGCGCGACCAGCGCCCGGAGCGCGGCCTGCTGGGCATCCGCAAGGACCTCGGGCTGTTCGCCAACCTGCGCCCGGCGATTCTGTACCCCGAACTCGCCAACGCCTCCTCGCTCAAGCCCGAGATCGTCGCTGGCCTGGACATCCTGATCGTGCGCGAGCTGACGGGCGACATCTACTTCGGCCAGCCGCGCGGCATCGAGGTGCGCGAGGTCGAGGGCACGCAGCAGCGCGTGGGCTGGAACACCATGATCTATGCCGAGTACGAGATCCGCCGCATCCTCAAGGTGGCCTTCGAGGCGGCGCAGAAGCGTGGCAAGCGCCTGTGCTCTGTCGACAAGATGAATGTGCTCGAGACGACACAGCTGTGGCGCGATATCGCCGAGGAGCTCGCCAAGGACTACCCGGACGTCGAGCTCAGCCACATGCTGGTCGACAACGCTGCCATGCAGCTCGTGCGTGCGCCCAAGCAATTCGACGTGATGGTCACCGGCAACATGTTCGGCGACATCCTGTCGGATGAAGCCTCGATGCTCACCGGCTCGATCGGCATGCTGCCCTCCGCCTCGCTCGACGCCAACAACAAGGGCCTGTACGAACCCTCGCACGGTTCCGCGCCGGATATCGCCGGCAAGGACCTTGCCAACCCGCTCGCCACCATCCTGTCGGCGGCGATGATGCTGCGCTATACCTTCAATCAGGAGGAGTCTGCCCGGCGAGTCGAGAGCGCGGTCAAGAAGGTGCTCGCCCAAGGTTATCGTACCGGCGACATCCATGAACCGGGTACGAAGCGGGTCGGCACGCGCGAGATGGGCGACGCGGTGCTCGCTGCGCTGTAAGCTGTTGCTTCGCGGTTGGATTTCAGAAAACGTCTTAGCTGAGAGTGATGAACATGAATCGAGTTGGTCTGGTTGGCTGGCGCGGCATGGTGGGTTCCGTGCTGATGCAGCGCATGGTGGAAGAGGGCGACTTCGCCTTCATCGAGCCGGTTTATTTCTCCACCTCCAACGCTGGCGGCAAGGCGCCGTCCTTCGGCGGCAAGGAGGCGGCTGCGCCGCTGCAGGACGCGACCGACATCGACGCGCTCAAGGCCTGCGACATCGTGATCACCTGCCAGGGCGGCGATTACACCAAGGACGTTTTCCCCAGGCTGCGCGCCACGGGCTGGAATGGCCACTGGATCGATGCGGCCTCCGCGCTGCGCATGAATGACGACGCGGTGATCATTCTCGACCCGGTCAACCGCAACGTCATCGATGCTGCACTTGCCAAGGGCGGGCGCAACTGGATCGGCGGTAACTGCACCGTGTCGTTGATGCTGATGGGCCTGGGCGGCCTGTTCAAGCATGGTCTGGTGGAGTGGATCTCGGCGATGACCTACCAGGCGGCCTCGGGTGCCGGCGCGCAGAACATGCGCGAACTCATCAGCCAGATGGGCACCATTCATGACTCGGTCAAGGATCTGCTCGCCGATCCGGCCTCGGCCATCCTCGAGATCGACCGCAAGGTCGCCGAGACCATGCGCTCGGACGCTTTCCCCAAGAAGAACTTCCGCAATACCCCGCTCGCCGGTAGCCTGATCCCCTGGATCGATGTACCGGTCGAGCATGGCCAGAGCAAGGAAGAGTGGAAGGGCGGCGCCGAGTGCAACAAGATCCTGGGCAACCCGGCCTTCCGCAGCCCGGGCTCGATCCCGATCGACGGCCTGTGCGTGCGCATCGGCGCGATGCGCTGCCATTCGCAGGCACTGACCATCAAGCTCAAGAAGGACGTGCCGCTCGACGAGATCACCGACATCATCGCGGGTGCCAACCCGTGGGTGAAGGTGGTGCCCAACGATCGCGAGACCACCGAGCGCGAGCTCACCCCGACCGCCGTCACCGGTACGCTGGGCATTCCGGTCGGCCGCCTGCACAAGATGGCGATGGGGCCCGAGTACCTTGGCGCCTTCACCGTTGGCGACCAGTTGCTGTGGGGCGCGGCAGAGCCGCTGCGCCGCATGCTGCGCATCCTGCTCGAGCGTTAAGATTTGCTCGTCAGTGACGTTAAGAAAGGGGGCGCTTGCCCCCTTTTTGTTTGTGAGGGGGCGCGGGAATGAGGTATTCGGTCACGTCTGTTTCGTCGAAGTGCGGCCCCGGCATGCGGGAAGTCGCGGAAAATGCTAAATTCCTAGGCAATTCCATGGCGCTATTGACCGTCGACTTCAGCTTCGGGGGAAACGCGGTTTGAAACACACTATGACAAAGTCGCTCAGGGCGTCCCTGATTGCCCTCTCGATCGCAGCCATGCCGTTTGCCGCCCAGGCTGCGGGGCTTGGGCAAATCAACGTGTACAGCGGCCTAGGGCAGCCGCTACGGGCCGAGATCCAGGTCAGCGCGACTGCAGAGGAGTTGCAGACCCTCAATGCACGTATCGCTTCAGCCGATGCGTTCCGCCAGGCCAATCTGACCTATGGCAGTGCGGTGAGCGCGATTCGTGTCAGTGTCGATACGCGTGGCGGGCGGCCGGTGCTGCGACTGACCAGTGATCGGCCGGTCAACGACCCATTCGTGGATCTGCTGGTCGAGCTCGACTGGGGGGGCGGGCGGCTCGTACGCGAGTACACCTTCCTGCTCGATCCGGTCGATATCGCTGCGCCGCGCCCGTTGGCGGCGAGCGTGGACACGCCGGCAGCAGCGCCAGTGCCGCGCCCGCAAGCAGCCCCAGCGCCCGCTCAAAGGGCGGCTGCGGTACGCGCGCCTTCCGGTACCTATACCGTGCGCCGCGGCGACACGATGCACCGTATCGCGACCGCTCACGCCCAGCCGGGATCGACGCTGGACCAGATGCTCGTTGCCTTGCTGCGTGCCAACCCCCAGGCCTTCGATGACGGCAACATCAACCGCCTGCGCAGCGGTGCCGTGCTGACCCTGCCGGGGGCGGATGCGGTGCGCGCGATCGACGCTGCCGAGGCAAGGCGCGAGATCCGTGCCCAGTCCGCCGATTTCGAGGCCTACCGGCGCGGACTTGCGCGCTCGGCCGCCCAGCAGGCGCCCGTGACGGCTCGTACCGAACAAGAGAGCGTGGGCCGGATCACGCCGCGCGTGGAGGAGGCCGCCCGGGTCGAGCAGGCTGGCGACCAGGTGCGTGTGTCGCGGACGCAGACCGGTGGTGGAGACAGTGACGCCCAGGCCCGCCTGTCTGCGCTCGAGGAAGAGCTCGGGTCTCGCGAGCGTGCGCTGGAGGAGGCAAATCAGCGGCTGGCGCAACTGGAGAAGAGTATTCGCGATCTGCAGCAGCTGCTCGAACTGCAGAGCGGTACGATGGGGCAGCTGCAGCAGCAGGCCGAGGCTGCGCCCGCGGCCGAGTCGGCGACTGCGCCGGGTGCCGTCACCGAGACCTTGCCGGCAACCGTCCAGGACGAAGCCGAGGCGAAGGGCGAGACTGCGCCTGTGAGCGACGAGGAAGGGGCTGCGCCCGCCGAGCCGGTGGCGCAGGAGGCGGCACCCGCACCCGCGCCTGCACCCGCAGCCGTCTCGGACCAGCCCGACCAGGCGCCGGTCTCCGCGCCGGCTGCAGCCGAACGCCCCGCACCCGCCGTCGTGCCGGCAGCGCCTGCGCCGCAGCCCAGTCTTGTCGACAGCCTGATGGCTGATCCCGCGGTGCTCGCAGGGGGTGGTGGCGTACTCGCACTGTTGCTGGCGCTGCTCGGCTTGAAGCTTCGTCAGCGGCGCAAGGAGGCGGAAATCCAGGCTGCTTCCTCGGCGCTCGACGCCGATGCCCTGGGTGGCAACAGCCAGGTCGTCTTCGGTAGCGGCGGGCAGAGCGTGGATACGGGCGCCACGAGCATCATGCACACGGATTTCAGCCAATCCGGACTATCCGCGATCGACGCCGACGAGGGGGTCGATCCAGTGGCGGAGGCTGACGTCTACATGGCCTACGGTCGCGATGCTCAGGCGGAGGAGATTCTGCTTGACGCGCTCAAGGCCGATCCGGCTCGCACGGCGATTCATCTCAAGCTGTTGGAGATCTACGCGCAGCGACGCAGCGCGCGCCAGTTCGAGACCGTGGCGACCGAGCTGTACGCGCAGAGCGCTGGCAACGGCCGCGATTGGGAGAAGGCCGCGGCGATGGGGCGCAAGCTCGATCCCGAGAATCCGCTTTACACTGCCACAGCGGCACCGGCAGCAGCGTCGGCACCTGCACCTGCGACGGCGCTGGATGATGCGCCCACTCAGCAGGGCGGTGCGCGCGCGCCGGTCGACCAGGGCGTCGCGCTGGCAGCAGCGGGAGCGGCTCTGGCGACGGCTGCGGTCAAGGCAGAAGAGGTGCCGTCTGCCGCTGCTGGCGATCAGCAGGAGCAGGCCGCGCAGGAGTTGTCCGCGCTCGATTTCACCATCTCGTCTCCAGTTGAGCCCAGTCAGTCCCAGCTGCGCGACACCTGGACGGTTCCGGGCGACTTGAGTCGTCTCACCAATGCCGAAGGTGAGCTGCCCGACACCCTGCCGCCGCAAGCCTCCGTCGAGGAGGATCAGGCCGCGCTCCAGATCGACGATGAGGTGATCGATTTCGAACTCGATCTTGACGAGGTGCAGGACGTCGCTTCGCTCGATCTGGCGGTGTCCGGTGAGCCTGCGGCAGAGACTGCGGCGGTCGAGGCTCGCCAGGAGGAGGACGGTGGGCTGGTGTTCGACTTGGATATCGGCGATTTTGAAGTGCCTGCAGCGGCAGCCGAGCCGCCCGCTGGTGCTGCTGAGGCGCTTGAGGTGGAGGAGGAGCCCGAGCTTGGCGATCTCCCCGAGCCGACTGCCAGCGATGCCACTGCGACCCAGTTCGAGAGCACCGATGGCTTGGTCAGCGGGCTCGAGTTCGAGTTGCCTGACATGGAGTCCGAGCCGCCCGCATCCGGCTTGCTCGACCTGAACGCCACCGTCGTCGCTTCTAGCCTCCCGGCATCCGGTGACGGCGATGAGGCGTTCCCGGCGGATGCCGAGGGTGTCTCGAGTGTCGAGGGGCGCGAGGTGCAGGGCGACGAGCGCATCGTCGATCTCGAGAAGACGAGTTTCGACAGCAGCCTGCTCGAGTTCGACTTCGATATCGATACGCCTTCTGCAACCGATATCCCGGCAACCATGGGGCCAGCTGGGCTGGACCTGACCTCGATCGACCTCGATCTGGAGAATTTCGACGATCAGGGTGTGCCGGAGATGACAGCGGTGCCTTTCGAGGCAGAATCCACCGACATCGGCCAACCGCGCCCGCAGGCGGTCGAAGACGAACCGCTGCCCGAGGTCGTCGAGGCGGCGGCTGATGAAGCCGATAACGAGGAGGCCGAGACCAAGCTTGAGCTCGCGCGTGCCTACGAAGAGATGGGCGACAACGAAGGCGCGCTCGAACTGCTCCAGGAGGTGCTCGGCGAGGGGTCGTCCAGGCAACAGCGGACGGCGCAGGAGATGATCGCCCGCCTCGGCTGAGGCTGGCTCATGTGACGGGCCGCTGCGGGCCAGCCTGCAGCGGCCCGGTGCGTTTACGAAGATGCATTCAGGCCTGATCCTTCTTCTCTGGCTGGCCGCGGTTGCTTCGGTGCAGTTGTTGCCGATATCCGCGCTCGGCCTTGCCGTCCTTGCCTGTGCGTGCGCTGCGCTGCTGTGGGCGCGCGTACGTGCATGGAGGCTGGTGCGGCGTGTCCGCATCCTGCTCCTCGCCATCGTGGTCCTGTTTGCCTGGTTTACCCCTGGTGAGGCCTTGTGGGTCGACTGGCCGAGACTGGGGCCCAGCCGTGAAGGTGCGATGCTCGCCTTGCTTCACGCGGGGCGCCTGCTCGCAGTCGTGTGTGCGGTCGCGTTGCTGCTCGAGCGGTTGCCGATCGAGCGCCTGGTCAGTGGCCTGCATGCGCTTGCCTCGCCCCTGCGTGTGCTCGGCGTGCCGCCCGAGCGGCTCGCCTTGCGACTGCTGCTCGTCCTGCGCCTGGTCGAGGCGAGTCCGCGCGGCACTCAGCACGGTGACTGGAGGCACTGGCTGGAAGACGAGTGCGAGCGTGGGCGAGCGGATACGACTGCGCGTGACGAGGGCGGAGGCGACGGCGAATCGGTGCGTATCCTGCGAGAACGCCTGGGGTTGGTCGATGGCTTGGTTGCGATCGCTGTGTTCGCGGCGCTGATCTGGTGGAGTGTGGCATGAAGCGAATTGCGCTCGGCGTGGAGTACGCCGGCGATGCCTTCTGTGGTTGGCAGAGTCAGGCGCACGGGCGTACCGTGCAGGACGTGCTGGAGTCTGCGCTTGGCCAGATTGCGGCGCAGCGGGTGCGGCTGCACTGTGCCGGCCGTACCGATACCGGGGTGCACGCCAGCGTGCAGGTTGCGCATTTCGACACCGATGCGCATCGTCCGGCGAGCGCTTGGGTCCGCGGCGTCAATGCCTTGCTGCCAGCGGCGGTGGTGGTGCGCTGGGCAGTGGAGGTCGACGACACCTTTCATGCGCGCTTTCTCGCCACCGACCGGCGCTATCGTTACATCCTGAACAACACGCCGACGCGCCCGGCGCTGCTTGCGGGCAGGGTAGGCTGGTTCCACCTGCCGCTTGATGAGGCTCGTATGGCCGCCGCCGCGGAGTGCCTGGTGGGCGTGCATGATTTCAGCGCTTTCCGCGCCGCCGGCTGCCAGGCGAAGACGCCCGTGCGGCTGATGCATGAGGCGGCGGTTTCCCGGCAAGGCGATTACCTGCTGTTCGATTTTCGTGCCAATGGCTTCCTGCACCATATGATCCGCAATCTTGTCGGTGCGCTTGTGTACGTTGGCAAGGGGCGCTATCCCGTGCCCTGGATGCGTGAGTTGCTCGAGTCCTGCGATCGTCGCGGGGCTGCGCCCACCTTTGCGCCTGACGGGCTTTACCTGTGCGGCGTGAGCTACCCGTCGCGCTGGCCGCTGCCGGACGATGGGCGTATCATCGCGCTGCCCCAGCTACCCCTCGCCTGAATGCCCCGTACCCGAATCAAGATCTGCGGCCTGACAAGGCCGGAAGACGTGCGCGCCGCCGTCGACGCGGGGGCTGACGCCATCGGCTTCGTGTTCTATCCGCCCAGTCCGCGTGCAGTCGGCATCGAACAGGCGGCCGAACTGGTTGCCCTGTTGCCGCCCTTCGTGAGTTCCGTCGGTCTGTTCGTCAATGCAGCGGCGGCGGACGTCGAAGCCGTGCTGGCGCGCGTGCCTTTGCAGTTGCTGCAGTTCCATGGCGATGAGGCGCAGGCCGAGTGTGCGCGTTTCGGGCGGGCCTGGATCAAGGCCGCGCGGATGCGCCCCGGGGTCGATCTGGTAGAATTCTCAGCTTCGTATCCCGGCGCCAGTGGCATTCTGGTCGACGCGTTCGTCGATGGCTATGGTGGCGGCGGGAAGACTTTCGACTGGTCGCTGATCCCTCCCGGGTTCGGCGGCCGGCTTGTGCTGTCCGGCGGTCTGGATGCGGACAACGTCGGCGACGCGGTGCGCAGACTGCGCCCGTGGGCGGTCGATGTGTCGAGCGGGGTCGAGAGTGAAAAGGGAATCAAGGATGCGGCGAAGATCGCTGCCTTCATAGCCGGAGTTCGACATGCAGATGGCTGACACGCCTTACCAGTTTCCCGACGCGAGCGGGCATTTCGGCCCGTACGGGGGCGTCTTCGTTTCAGAAACGCTGATGCCCGCACTGGCCGAGCTGCGCGAAGCCTACGCAGCCTGCCAGGCCGATCCGGAGTTCATCGCCGAGTTCGAATACGAACTCAAGCACTACGTCGGTCGTCCGAGTCCGATCTACCACGCCAAGCGCTGGTCGGGTCTGCTCGGCGGCGCACAGATCTACCTCAAGCGCGAGGACCTCAACCATACCGGCGCGCACAAGGTGAACAACTGCATCGGCCAGGCCCTGGTGGCCCGCCGCATGGGCAAGCCGCGCGTGATCGCCGAGACCGGCGCCGGCCAGCACGGTGTCGCCACCGCCACCGTGGCCGCGCGCTACGGCATGGAGTGTGTGGTGTACATGGGCGCCGAGGACGTCAAGCGCCAGGCGGCCAACGTCTATCGCATGAAGCTGCTCGGTGCCACCGTGGTGCCGGTCGAGTCCGGCTCGAAGACCCTCAAGGATGCGCTCAACGAGGCCATGCGCGACTGGGTCACCAACGTCGCCGACACGTTCTACATCATCGGCACGGTTGCGGGGCCGCATCCGTATCCGATGATGGTGCGCGACTTCCAGTCGGTGATCGGCAAGGAGTGTATCGAGCAGATGCCGGAGATGGCGGGGCGCCAGCCCGACTACGTCATCGCCTGCGTCGGTGGCGGCTCGAACGCGATGGGCATCTTTCATCCTTACCTCGACGTCCCCGGCGTCAAGCTCGTGGGTGTCGAGGCGGCGGGCGACGGTCTCGACAGTGGTCGCCACTCGGCCTCGCTCACGGCTGGTCGGCCGGGTGTGCTGCACGGCAATCGTACCTACCTGCTGCAGGACGAGGACGGACAGATCATCGAGACGCACTCGGTGTCGGCAGGGCTCGACTATCCTGGCGTCGGTCCCGAGCATGCCTGGCTCAAGGACAGCGCCCGTGCCGCCTATGTCGGCATCACCGACAACGAGGCACTCAAGGCCTTTCACGATCTTTGCCGGCTCGAGGGCATCATTCCTGCGCTCGAGTCCTCGCATGCGCTGGCTTATGCCGCGAAGCTGGCGCCGACCCTGCCCAAGGACCGGGTCCTGCTCGTCAATCTGTCCGGCCGTGGCGACAAGGACATGCACACCGTCGCCGAGCGTTCCGGTATCGAGTTCTGAACCAACGCGGGCCGCCATGGTGGCCCGCTGTGTGATCGAGACATGTCAAGAATCCAGACCGTATTCCAGCGCCTGCAGGCCGAAGGCCGCAAGGCGCTGATCCCCTTCGTCACTGCCGGCTTCCCGAGTCCTGAGTTGAGCCTGCCGCTGATGCAGGCCCTCGTCGACGGGGGCGCCGACATCATCGAGCTTGGTGTTCCGTTCTCCGACCCCATGGCCGATGGCCCGACCATCCAGCGCGCATCCGAGCGTGCCCTGGCTCAGGGCATGAGCCTGCGCAAGGTGCTCGAGATCGTACGGGCGTTCCGCGCAACCGATGCCGCCACGCCGGTGGTGCTCATGGGCTATGCCAATCCGATCGAGGCCATGGGGGCCGAGCGCTTCGTCAGTGCCGCGGCCGAAGCCGGGGTCGATGGCGTGCTGGTGGTCGACTACCCGCCAGAGGAGTGCGTCGGCTTTGCCGCCACCGCCAAGGCCGGTGGCCTCGATCCGATCTTCCTGCTCGCGCCGACCTCGTCCGAGCAGCGCTATGCGGACGTCGCGTCTGCCGGCAGCGGCTACATCTACTACGTTTCGCTCAAGGGCGTCACCGGTAGCGCAAAGCTGGACGTCGAGGAGGTTGCGCGCCGCATTCCGGACATCCGCGCGGCCGTCGGCATGCCGGTGGGCGTCGGTTTCGGCATCCGCGATGCGGAGAGTGCGCGCGCGGTTGGCGCAGTGGCCGACGCGGTGGTGATCGGCAGCCGCATCATCGAAGAGATCGAGAACAACCCTGGCGAGGAGGTTGCACGCGTTGCCGCCTTCATGCGCGACATCCGCTGCGCGCTTGACGACCTCGCCACCGGTAAAGGAGTGACTCAATGAGTTGGTTGCAAAAGCTGCTGCCGCCCAAGATCAAGCGCGGCGAAGTGTCCGCGCGCAGCAAGTCGATTCCCGAGGGGTTGTGGAGCAAGTGCGAAGGCTGCGAGTCGGTGCTTTACCGTTCGGACCTCGACAGCAGCCTGGGCGTTTGCCCCAAGTGCGGGCATCACCATCGCCTGCGCGCGCGCAGGCGGCTCGACGTGCTGCTCGACGCCGAGGGGCGGGTCGAGATCGGTGCCGAGGTGACGCCGGTCGATGCGCTCAAGTTCAAGGATTCGCGCAAGTATCCGGAGCGCTTGTCGACCGCGACCGCCGACACGGGCGAAGCAGACGCGATGGTGGTGATGCAGGGCGCAATCAAGAGCCTGCCGGTGGTCGTGGCCTGCTTCGAATTCGAGTTCCTGGGCGGCTCGATGGGTTCGGTCGTGGGTGAGCGCTTCGTGCGCGGCGCCAGGCGTGCCTACGAGCAGCGCATCCCCTTCATCTGCATTACCGCCTCGGGCGGTGCTCGCATGCAGGAGGGGCTGCTGTCGCTGATGCAGATGGCCAAGACCACGGCTGCGATCACGCGTCTTGCCGAGCGCAGGCTGCCCTTCGTCACCGTGCTGACCGACCCCACCATGGGGGGGGTGTCCGCCAGTTTTGCCTTCATGGGCGACGTGGTGATCGCAGAGCCGAACGCGCTCATCGGTTTTGCCGGCCCGCGCGTCATCGAGCAAACGGTGCGCGAGAAGCTGCCAGAAGGCTTCCAGCGCGCCGAGTTCCTGCTCGACAAAGGGGCGATCGATCTGATCGTGGATCGACGCGAGATGCGCGACGAGATCGCAGGCGTGCTTGCCATGCTGACGCGCCAGCCTGCGGACGCGGTTTCGGCGTGAGGCCTGCGGTGGTTGCGGATCCGGGGCTGCCAGCCAGCCTCGAGGGCTGGCTGGCCTTGCTCGAGCAGCGCCATGGGCAACGCATCGAGCTCGGTCTCGAGCGTGTGCGCAAGGTCCAGCAGGCGATGGCTGCAGGCAGCGAGGCCTTGGTCATCACCGTCGGCGGTACCAACGGCAAGGGCTCGTGCTGTGCGATGCTCGAGGGTATTCTGCTGGCGGCAGGTTATCGCGTCGGTTGCTACACATCGCCCCACCTGTTGCGCTACAACGAGCGTGTTCGCATCGACGGCAGGGATGTCGACGACGAGCGCCTGGTGCAAGGCTTTGCCGCCGTCGAGGCGGTGCGCGGCGACACGCCGCTGACCTATTTCGAGCATGGCACGCTCGCGGCGTGGTCGGTGCTGGCGGGCGAAGGGCTCGATGTGATCGTCCTGGAGGTCGGTCTGGGTGGCCGGCTCGATGCGGTCAACCTTTTCGATTCCGACTGCGCGATCGTGACCAGCGTGGCAATGGACCACATGGAGTTCCTCGGCGATTCGCGCGAGGCGATTGGCTACGAGAAGGCGGGTATCTTTCGCACGGGTTGTCCGGCCGTGTGCGGAGACCCCCAACCACCTGCGACCTTGGTGGACCATGCAGCGGCCATTGGGGCAGAGCTGTGGATCAGCGGTCGGGATTTCGGTTTTGGTGGTGACCGCCAGCAGTGGGGCTACTGGCGTTACGAGCGGCCGCGTGCCCAGGGCGGTCTCGTAAAGCGTGGCGGGCTGGCATATCCGGCCTTGCGCGGTGCCAACCAGTTGCTCAACGCCTCTGCGGTCATCACCGCGCTCGAGTTGTTGCGTGCGCGGCTGCCCGTGTCCATGCAGCATGTGCGTCAGGGACTGATGCTGGTCGAGGTGCCCGGGCGCTTTCAGGTGCTGCCGGGGCGCCCGGCGGTGGTGCTCGACGTCGCGCACAATCCGCAGGCAGCGGGTGTGCTGGCCGAGAACCTCGGCAGCATGGGTTTCTTTCCGGAAACATGGGCCGTGCTCGGCATGTTGGTAGACAAGGACGTCGAGGGGGTGGTCGAGCGTCTGGCTGGGCGCGTCGACCACTGGCTGCTCGCCGACCTGCCCGGCGCGCGCGGCCTTTCGGCACAAGACCTTGCCACACGTGTGCGCGCGGCTGGCAGTGCGGGCGATATCCGTTGCTACGAACAGCCGGCTGCTGCGTTTGCTGCAGCGCAAGATGCTGCAGCCGAGGGTGATAGAATCGTCGTCTTTGGCTCGTTCCTGACAGTGGCCGATGTGCTTGCGGCGATCAAGGCCGCACGCCAGCGATGAGGTTCTCCCGGTGAGTGACGCTGACAACCTGGATATCAAGAAGCGCGCGCGCCGACGTCTGGTCGGCGCGGTTGCGCTCGCCTTGCTGGCTGCCATCGTGTTGCCCATGATGATGGACCCGGAGCCGCACCCTTCGGTGCAGGACATCCAGATCACGATCCCCGATCGGGCCGCAGCCCCTGCGCTGAAGCGGCCGGCTGCTCCCGCGGAGTCTGTGGCGGCCGTGCCACCTGCCGTATCCGAGGATGACGATGTGGCCGCCGATGGCCCGCAGTTGGTTGCGGTCGATCCGGTCGAGCCGCCCCCTGCAGAGAAAACGCCTGCGGCTCCGCCGCCTGCGCCTGCCACGACAGCGCGGCCGCCTGCGGTAGCGCCTCAGGCGCCGCCGGTGCGCCAGGAGGCATCGCCGGCGGCAAAGCCGGCGCCAAGCCGAGCGGCAACCGATGCCGACGAGGAGGCGAGGGTGCGTGCGATCCTTTCGGGCCAGCCCGTGCCGCCACGTGGCGAGGCCTTCGTGATCCAGGTCGGCGCCTTCAGCGATGCCGCCAAGGCTGCCCGCCTTGCCGATGAACTCAAGGCGCAGGGCTTCCAGGCCTTCACCGAGCGCTCGGGCAGCGTGACACGAGTACGCGTCGGCCCGATCACGGGCCGGCAGGCAGCCGACTCGGTGGCCGCGCGCCTGAAGGCGTCGGGCCATCAGGCCGTCCTGCAGCCGCGTTGAGCCGCAGCCATGACAGTGTTCGACTACGTCTTCCTGGGTGTGCTCGGCTTTTCGGCTGCGATCGGCATGTGGCGAGGGCTGGTGAGCGAGGTTGTCGCCCTGCTGGCCTGGGTGGCAGCACTTTTTGCGGCCTGGCGCTATAACGAACAGGCAGCGGCGTTCTTCACCGGCATGATCGTGGAGCCGGTGTGGAGGCAGGTTGCGGGCGGCGCGCTGGTGGTGGTTGCAGTGCTGCTGATCGCGGCCTTGCTGCGCTACCTGCTGCGGGAGCTGTTGCGCGCTGCCGGCCTGGGGGCGACGGACCGCTTCTTCGGTGCATTGTTCGGCGTTGCACGCGGGCTTGCGGTCGCGTTCGTCGTCGTCCTGGTCGGCGGTATCGCGGGCGTGGCGCGCGAGCCCTGGTGGTCGCAGGCGCTGTTTTCGGCGCCGATGGAATCGGCCGTGATTGCTGCAAAACCCTGGCTGCCCGACGAGGTGGCCGACAAGATTCGATTCAGATAGGCATACCTCCATGTGTGGAATTCTCGGTGTCGTCGCGACTTCTCCGGTCAACCAGCTTCTTTATGATGGACTGCAGGTCCTGCAGCACCGCGGCCAGGATGCGGCGGGCATTGCTACCTCGGAGGGCGGGCGCTTTCACATGCACAAGGGCTCGGGCCTCGTGCGCGACGTCTTTCGTACGCGCAACATGCGCAACCTGACCGGTAACTGGGGAATCGGCCATGTGCGTTATCCGACCGCGGGCTCGGCCTACAACGCGGCCGAGGCACAGCCTTTCTACGTCAACTCGCCGTTCGGGCTGCTGCTCGCGCACAACGGCAACCTGACCAATGCGGACGAACTCAAGCGCGAGATGTACCTCTCGGACCTGCGCCACATCAACACCAGCAGCGATTCCGAAGTGCTGCTGAATGTGCTGGCACATGAACTGCAGGCAGCGAGCAAGGGGCTCAAGCTCGACGAGGACGCGATCTTCACCGCAGTGGCCGGCGTGCATCGGCGCTGCCGTGGTGCCTATGCGGTCGTTGCCATGATCGCCGGCTACGGGCTGCTGGCGTTCCGCGATCCGTACGGGATCCGACCGCTGGTCATCGGCCGCAACGACACGGCTGCGGGCAGCGAGTGGCTGGTCGCCTCCGAGTCGGTCGCCCTCGATGTGCTGGGCTTCCGCTTGTTGCGTGACGTCGCGCCGGGCGAGGCCGTGCTGGTCGATATCGAGGGGCGCTTCCACAGCCGCCAGTGCGCAGCCAAGACGGTGCACGCACCATGCATGTTCGAGTTCGTCTACCTGGCGCGACCCGATTCGATCATCGACGGCGTGTCGGTCTATGAGTCGCGCATGAAGATGGGCGAGTTCCTGGCCGACAAGATGAAGCGGACCATGCCCAAGGTGCACATCGACGTGGTGATCCCGATCCCGGACTCGAGCCGGCCGTCGGCCATGCAGATGGCGCATCGCCTGGGCTTGCCCTTCCGCGAGGGTTTCGTCAAGAACCGCTACATCGGGCGCACCTTCATCATGCCGGGCCAGGCGACGCGCAAGAAGTCTGTGCGCCAGAAGCTCAACACGATTCACCAGGAGTTCAAGGGCAAGAGCGTGTTGCTGGTTGACGACTCGATCGTCCGTGGCACCACGAGCAAGGAGATCGTGAATATGGCGCGCGAAGCTGGCGCGACCCAGGTCTACCTCGCGTCTGCGGCGCCTCCCGTGCGCTATGCCAATGTGTATGGGATCGACATGCCCACGCGCGGTGAGCTGATCGCCTCGGATCGCAACGATGAGGAGATTTGCCGCGAGATCGGGGCTGACGGCCTCATCTACCAGGATCTCGACGATCTGAAGGCTTCCGTGCGGGCGCTCAATCCCGCCCTTAGCTTCTTCGAGACGTCCTGTTTCGATGGCAGCTACATTACCGGCGACATCACGGCCGAATATTTGAACGGCGTCGAGAATCAGCGTAGCGAGCCCGCGGCGGGCAAGGGTGATGCCGGCGACCATGGCGACGACGGCGAGGGCGGCGAGGGCGGCCAGCTCGACCTCAATCTCGCCTCCGCTGGCGACCACTGAGCCTGCTGACGCCCTGCACGCAAGCCTCCTGAACATCCCATTGCAGCGAACATGAGCCTTCCAGATCCGCATTCTCTTCACCCCGACACGCTCGCCGTGCGTTCGGGCATCGAGCGCAGCCAGTTCGGAGAACATGGGGAGGCGATGTACCTGACCTCCAGCTTCGTGTTCGAGAACGCAGCACAGGCGGCGGCGCGCTTCTCGGGTGAGGAGGAGGGCTATGTCTATGCCCGTTTCTCGAACCCGACAGTGAGTGCGCTGCAGACCCGGCTTGCTGCGCTTGAAGGCGCAGAGGGCTGCGTAGCGACTGCCTCCGGAATGTCGGCGATTCTTGCACTCGCAATGGCGACGCTGCAGGCGGGCGACCATGTGGTCGCGTCCAATGGTTTGTTCGGGGCCACGCAGCAATTGTTCGGCGGCATCCTTTCCAGGTTCGGCATTCAAACGACCTTCGTCCCGACCACCGACCTCGATGCCTGGCGCGATGCCACGCAGCCGAGGACACGGCTGTTCTTTACCGAGACGCCCTCGAATCCGCTGACCGAAGTGGTCGATATTGCGGCCGTGGCCGACATCGCACACGAGGCCGGGGCGCTGCTGGCCGTCGATAACTGCTTCTGCTCACCGGCCTTGCAGCGTCCGCTCGACTTCGGTGCGGATGTCGTCGTGCATTCGGCGACGAAGTATCTGGACGGCCAGGGCAGGGTACTGGGCGGGGCCGTAGCAGGCCGCAAGCTCGTTACCGACGAGGTGTTCAAGTTCCTGCGCACAGCAGGGCCGACGCTGTCGCCCTTCAATGCCTGGGTGATCTTCAAGGGTCTTGAAACCTTGCGCGTACGCATGGAGGCGCAGTCCGCGAGCGCGCTGGAGTTGGCGAAATGGCTCGAAGCCCAGCCTGGTGTGGCGCGGGTGTACTACCCTGGCTTGCGCTCTCACCCCCAGCACGAACTGGCAATGCGCCAACAGAAGACGGGTGGAGCAATCGTCAGTTTCGACGTCGAGGGCGGTCGCGATGCCGCCTGGAAGGTGGTCGACTCGACCCGGCTGATCTCGATCACGGCCAATCTGGGCGACACCAAGACCACGATCACGCATCCTGCGACCACCACTCACGGCCGCATCAGCGCCGAGGCGCGAGCCAGCGCGGGGATCGGCGACGGCCTGCTGCGCGTGGCGGTCGGTCTCGAGCACGTCGACGACATCAAGGAAGACCTGGCGCGCGGCCTGGCGCGCTGAGCGCGCAGCCGGATTGCTCAGCCGGCGCTTGTGCCGGTGTGGGCGCTGAACCGGCTGCCGTCGAAGGCGAGCCAACAGGCGGCGCCCCGCCAGTCGGAGAGCACGTGGCGCGCGCACTCGCGGCCATCGACCTTCAGCGCGTGGTGGTCCGGGCGGTGGGTGTGGCCGTGGACAAGGATTGGGTAGTCGTGACTGCGGAGCAGGGCTGCGACCGCCTCCGCGTTGACGTCCATGATCTCCATCGATTTTCCGGCCTTGGCGGTTTCGCTCTTCTGGCGCAGGCTGGCGATGAAGGCCTTGCGTGCAGCCAGGGGTTGGGCGAGGAAGCCGGCTTGCCAGGCAGGGTCCCGTACCTGGCGGCGGTAGGCCTGGTAGGCGAGGTCGTCTGTGCACAGGGCGTCGCCGTGTGAGAGCAGGAGCACGGGGGCGTTTGCCGCGTCACCGAAGCGCACGCATGCGGGGTCATCGAGCAGGGTCGCGCCGATCGCGGTCGCAAAGGCCGGGCCGGCAAGCAGGTCGCGGTTGCCGGTCATGAAGTGCACTGCGGTGCCACTGCACGAGAGCGTGCGGATTGCTTCTGCAATGCGCGCATTGAAGGGCGTGGCAAGATCGTCGTCACCCGCCCAGTATTCGAACAGGTCGCCGAGGATGAACAGGCTCGCCGCCTCGCGTGCCGGGCCCTCCAGGAAGGCGAGGAAGGCCTCGACGTTGGCTGGTTCGTCTTCGCTCAGGTGCAGGTCGGAGATGAACAATGCCGGAAGGGCCGCGCGTGCGGCCTCCGGCATCGGCGCGCCAGACCCGTCCGGAACCGCCGGCTGCGGGCTGGCTTGCGAGGCGCTGCGCGTGGTCACGATCAGGCGACTTCGGCGCGCTCGATGACCACGTCCTCCTTGGGCACGTCCTGGTGGAAGCCGCTGGAGCCGGTCTTGACCTTGCGGATCGAGTCGACCACATCCAGGCCCTCGGTGACACGGCCGAACACGCAGTAGCCCCAGCCCTGGGTGTCGGGCGAGCGGTGGTTGAGGAAGTCGTTATCGGCAACGTTGATGAAGAACTGCGCGGTGGCGGAGTGGGGCGCCTGGGTGCGCGCCATGGCGATGGTGCCGCGTTCGTTCTTCAGGCCGTTGTCGGCTTCATTCTTGATCTGTTCGCCGGTGGGCTTCTGGTTCATGCCGGGCTCGAAACCGCCGCCCTGGATCATGAAGCCGTCAATGACCCGGTGGAAGATGGTGTTGTCGTAGTGGCCGGCTTCCACATAGGCGAGGAAGTTGGCGACCGTGACCGGTGCCTTGTCGGCGTCGAGTTCGAGGGTGATGACGCCGTGGTTGGTGTGCAACTTGACTGCCATGTGGTGCTCTCCTGGGGAGGTTGTTGTCGTCCGGGCAGTGCGTGCGCTCGCCCGTCCATTGAAGGGCCCTTCTTACTTGCCGGCCTTGCCTGCCGGAGCGTCGAGCAGGCGGGCGCTTTCCACGATCACGGGCTCGACCGGCACGTTCTGGTGGAAACCGCGGTTCGCGGTCGGGACCTTGGCGATCCTGTCGACCACGTCCATGCCCTTCACCACCTTGCCGAACACGGCGTAGCCCCAGCCGTCGCGCGAAGGGTAGTCGAGGAAGGTGTTGGGGACGAGGTTGATGAAGAACTGTGCCGAGGCCGAGTGCGGGTCGGCGGTGCGCGCCATGGCCAGGGTGCCGGGTTCGTTCCTGAGGCCGTTCTTCGCTTCGTTCTCGATCGGGGCGCGGGTGCTCTTTTGCTTCATGTCGGCGTCGAAGCCACCGCCCTGGACCATGAAGCCATCGATCACACGGTGAAAGATGGTGCCGTTGTAGTGACCGTCCTTGACGTACTGGACGAAGTTCTCTGCCGACTTCGGCGCCTTGTCGGCGAACAGTTCGACCACGATCTCGCCTTGGTTGGTCTTGAGTTCGACCATCGGGTTGGCGGCCAGCGTGCTCAAGGCACTCGCTGCGAGCACTGCAAAGGCGATCAATTGCTTCTTCATGGGGTCTCCGGTGCTTGGCCGCATGGCCACGGGCGTGAAGGCATCTCAGGACTGGCGCAGGCTCTCGCACAGATGTCGCGAACCTTCCTTGCAGGCAGGGATGACGAAAGGGCGAGGTCCGCTGCCGTGGTATATTTGCGCCCTGCCGATGCGGGCCTGGAGCCCGCTGGACGCAAGATTCTAGCAACAAGCCCCACCCCTCACAATCGCGCTCACAGCGTGCTTCATCTTCGGTATTTCCGTCATCCCGATGCTCAACATCTACAACACCCTGTCGCGCAACAAGGAAGTCTTCACGCCCATCGAACCTGGCAAGGTCCGCATGTACGTTTGCGGCATGACGGTGTACGACTTCTGTCACCTCGGGCATGCGCGCGTGATGGTGGTGTTCGACATGGTGGCGCGCTGGCTGCGTGCGAGCGGGCTGGACGTCACCTACGTGCGCAACATTACCGACATCGATGACAAGATCATCCGTCGCGCGCAGGAAAATGGCGAGACCATCCGCGCGCTCACCGACCGCTTCATCGCAGCGATGCACGAGGACGCCGATGCACTGGGCGTGCTGCGCCCCGACCACGAGCCGCGCGCCACCGACTACGTTGCCCAGATGCAGTCGCTGATCTCGCGCCTCGAGCACAAAGGCCTCGCCTACGTCGCCGCCAACCGCGACGTGTGCTACGCGGTGCGCAAGTTCGAGGGCTACGGCAAGCTGTCGGGCAAGTCGCTCGACGAGTTGCGCGCCGGTGAGCGTGTCGACGTGGCGCAGGACAAGAACGACCCGCTCGACTTCGTGCTGTGGAAGCACGCCAAGACCGAAGAGCCCGGCGAGGTGAAGTGGGCGTCGCCGTGGGGCGAGGGCCGGCCCGGCTGGCACATCGAGTGCTCGGCAATGAGCTCGGACCTGCTTGGCGACCACTTCGACATCCACGGTGGCGGCATGGATCTGCAGTTCCCGCACCACGAGAACGAGATCGCCCAGTCCGAGGGCGCGCACGGCCACGCCTTCGTCAATTACTGGATGCACAACGGCTTCGTGCGCGTCGATGACGAGAAGATGTCGAAGTCGCTCGGCAACTTCTTCACCATCCGCGAGGTGCTGCAGAAGTACGACCCCGAGGTGGTGCGCTTCTTCATCCTGCGTGCGCACTACCGTAGCGCGCTCAACTACTCCGACACCCACCTCGAGGACGCGCGCAACGCGCTCACGCGCCTTTATACCGCGCTGAAGAACGTGCCGGTGCAGGGCGATGCCGAGGTGGATTGGGAAGAGGCTCACGCCCGGCGTTTCCGCGCGGCGATGGACGACGACTTCAACACCGCAGAGGCGGTCGCGGCGCTGTTCGAACTGGCGAACGAGGTCAACCGCAGTGCGTCGCCCGCTCTGGCGCGGCAACTCAAGGCCCTGGCAGGCGTGCTGGGCCTGCTTCAGCGCGACCCGCGGGCCTTCTTGCAGGCTGGCGCTGCGGATGCGGCGGGCCTTGATGCCGGTGAGATCGAAGCCCGCATTGCGGCGCGCGCCGCAGCCAAGAAGGCAAAGGATTACGCCGAGGCTGATCGGATCCGGACCGAGCTGACCGCGGCCGGCATCGTCCTGGAGGACGGGCCTGGCGGCACCACCTGGCGCCGCGCCTGACGCCTGAGGTAGTGCGCATCGGCGCACGAGGCCCAGGCCACGGACTTCAAGAGATGTAAAAACGCCCGCTCCTGCATTGCAGGGCGGGCGTTCTTCCGATGGGTAGCCCGGGCTCAGTTGCCGAAGAAGTCGCGCACCTTGTCCATCCAGCCTTTGGCTTTGGGGTTGTGGCGGTCGGCGTTACCGCTGGAGATCTCTTCGAACTCGCGCAGCAACTCCTTCTGGCGATCGGTGAGACTGACCGGCGTCTCGACTACGACGTGGCACATCAGGTCGCCATGCGCATGGCTGCGTACGTTCTTGATGCCCTTGCCGCGCAGGCGGAAGACCTTGCCGCTCTGGGTCTCGGCCGGGATCTTCAGGCGCGCCATGCCTTCGAGGGTCGGAATCTCGATCTCGCCGCCGAGGGCTGCCGTGGTGATGCTGATCGGCATCTCGCAGTGCAGGTCGTCGTGGTCGCGCTCGAACACCGCGTGCTTGCGGATGTGGATCTCGACGTAGAGGTCGCCCGGCGGGCCACCGTTGACGCCGGGTTCGCCATGGCCGGCGTGGCGCAGGCGCATGCCTTCGTCGATACCGGCGGGAATCTTCACCTCCAGCGTCTTCTGCTTCTTCACCCTGCCGGCACCGCCGCAGTCGCGGCAGGGGTCGGGGATGATCCTGCCGCTGCCATGGCACTTCGGGCAGGTCTGCTGGATCGAGAAGAAACCCTGCTGCACGCGCACCTGGCCGTGGCCGTTACAGGTCGGGCAGGTCTTGGGCTGGGTGCCGGGCTTGGCGCCGCTGCCGTGGCAGGTGCCGCATTCCTCGACGGTGGGGATGCGGATGGTCTTCTCCGCGCCACGCGCAGCCTCCTCGAGCGTGATCTCGAGGTTGTAGCGCAGGTCGGCGCCGCGATAGACGTTGGAGCGGCCGCCGCGGCCTCCGCCGCCGAACAGGTCCCCGAAGATGTCGCCGAAGGCATCGGCGAAGCCGCCTTCGAAGCCCTGACCGCCGCCACCCATCGACGGGTCGACACCGGCGTGGCCGTAGCGGTCGTAGGCCGCCTTCTTCTGCGGGTCGGAGAGCATCTCGTAGGCCTCCTTGGCCTCCTTGAACTTCTCTTCCGCTTCCTTGTTGTCCGGATTGCGGTCCGGGTGGAACTTCATGGCCAGCTTGCGGTAGGCCTTCTTGATCTCATCGTCGCCGGCGTCGCGGTTGACGCCGAGGACTTCGTAGTAATCCCTTTTGGACATGGTGCGTCGCTCAGTCTGGTCTCAAGCAAAGGCCGAGCCGACGCCAGAGCAGGGCTCCGGCGGGGCTCGGCCGCGAAGGGGTCGCCAGAGTGACGATTACTTCTTGTCCTTCACTTCGGTGAATTCGGCATCCACTACGTCGGCATCCTCGGCCTTGCCGCCAGCCTGCTGGCCACCGGCTGCGCCCTGGGCACCGCCTTCGGCCTGGGCCTGGGCGTACATCTGCTCGCCGAGCTTCTGCGCTGCCATGGCCAGGGCCTGGCTCTTGGCTTCGATGGTGTCCTTGTCGCCGCTCTTGATGGCCTCTTCGGCGTCCTTGATCGCGGCTTCGATCTTGGCCTTCTCGTCGTCGGAGAGCTTGTCGCCGTACTCGCCCAGCGCCTTCTTGGTCGAGTGGATCAGCGCGTCGCACTGGTTGCGGGCGTCGACCAGTTCGTGGGCCTTCTTGTCTTCCTCGGCGTGTGCCTCGGCGTCGCGCACCATGCGCTCGACTTCCTCGTCCGACAGACCGGAGTTGGCCTGGATCTTGATCTTGTTCTCCTTGCCGGTGGCCTTGTCCTTGGCCGACACGTGCAGGATGCCGTTGGCGTCGATGTCGAAGGTGACCTCGATCTGCGGCATGCCGCGCGGCGCCGGCGGGATGTCGGAGAGGTTGAACTGGCCCAGGCTCTTGTTGCCCGAGGCCATCTCGCGCTCGCCCTGCAGCACGTGGATGGTCACCGCGCTCTGGTTGTCGTCGGCGGTGGAGAATACCTGGCTGGCCTTGGTCGGGATCGTGGTGTTCTTCTGGATCAGCTTGGTCATCACGCCGCCCAGGGTCTCGATGCCCAGCGACAGCGGGGTGACGTCGAGCAGCAGTACGTCCTTGACCTCGCCCTGCAGCACGCCGCCCTGGATGGAGGCGCCCACGGCGACGGCCTCGTCCGGGTTCACGTCACGGCGCGGTTCCTTGCCGAAGAATTCCTTCACCTTGTCGATGACCTTGGGCATGCGGGTCTGGCCGCCGACCAGGATCACGTCGTCGATGTCCGAAACCTTGAGGCCGGCGTCCTTGAGGGCGATGCGGCAGGGCGCGATCGAGCGCTCGATCAGGTCTTCGACCAGCGACTCGAACTTGGCGCGGGTGATCTTGATCGCCAGGTGCTTCGGGCCCGAGGCGTCGGCGGTGATGTAGGGCAGGTTGATCTCGGTCTGCTGGCCCGAGGACAGCTCGATCTTGGCCTTCTCGGCCGCTTCCTTCAGGCGCTGCAGTGCGAGCACGTCGTTCTTGAGATCGACGCCCTGTTCCTTTTTGAACTCGGTGACGATGTAGTCGATGATGCGCTGGTCGAAGTCCTCGCCACCCAGGAAGGTGTCGCCGTTGGTCGCCAGCACTTCGAACTGGTGCTCGCCGTCGAGGTCTGCGATCTCGATGATCGAGATGTCGAAGGTGCCGCCGCCGAGGTCATACACGGCGATCTTGGAGTCGCCCGGCTTCTTGTCCATGCCGAAGGCGAGCGCGGCCGCGGTCGGCTCGTTGATGATGCGCTTGACCTCGAGGCCGGCGATGCGGCCGGCGTCCTTGGTGGCCTGGCGCTGGCTGTCGTTGAAGTAGGCCGGCACGGTGATGACTGCTTCGGTCACTTCCTCGCCGAGGTAGTCCTCGGCGGTCTTCTTCATCTTGCGAAGGATCTCGGCGGAAACCTGCGGCGGTGCGATCTTCTTGCCACGCACTTCAACCCAGGCGTCGCCGTTGTCGGCCTTGGCGATGGTGAAGGGCATCATGGCGATGTCCTTCTGGACTTCCTTCTCTTCGAAGCGACGGCCGATCAGGCGCTTGATTGCGAACAGGGTGTTCTTGGCGTTGGTGACGGCCTGGCGCTTGGCCGGCGCGCCGCACAGGATTTCACCGTCCTCGGCGTAGGCCACCACCGACGGGGTGGTGCGCGCGCCTTCGGAGTTTTCGATGACCTTCGGCTTGCCGCCTTCCATCACGGAGACGCAGCTGTTGGTGGTGCCGAGGTCGATGCCGATGATCTTGCCCATGAGTGTTCCTTCTCAGTCAGTTCAGTCTTTATTTGGAGGCGCGGCTCGTAGCGCGCCGGTCTGGATCGAATATGGGGGGGCGCGCAACGGTTTCAAGCCGCCGCGCGCAGATTCCTTACTGGCCCTTGGCCTTTGCCACCATGACCAGTGCCGGGCGGAGGACGCGCTCGTTGAGCAGATAGCCCTTCTGCAGCACCGTGACCACGGTGTTGGGTTCGGCGTCCGACTCGACCGCGCTGATCGCCTGATGCTTGTTCGGATCGAACTTCTGGCCAACGGGGTTCTCTTCGGCCAGGCTCGCGCCTTCGAAAGCGGCGACAAGTTGCTTGAGCGTCAACTCGACGCCTTCGCGCAGCTTCTCGACGGTCTGGTTGTCCACCGCGAGGGCTGCCTCCAGGCTGTCCTTGACCGGCAGCATCGCGCTGGCGAACTTCTCGGCGGCAAACTTGGCGGCCTTGCCGATGTCTTCCTGCGCGCGGCGACGCACATTCTCGGTCTCGGCCTTGGCGCGCAGCCAGGCGTCGTGATGCTCGGCGGCCTTCAGTTCGGCCTGTCGCAGGCTCTCCTCGAGGCTGGGCATGCTGTCGATCGCGTTGGATGCATCGCTGGCGGCGTGTTCGGCGGTGGCAGCCTGGACTTCCAGTTCATCGGCGGGCGTCGTCGAAGGGTTCTGTTCCTGCATGGATAAGGCTCCCGTAAATTCCTGACGCTGGTAAATTGGGGTCGGTCTGGTCATTTCAAGGGCTGGAGCCGCATTTTTTAGGCCGAGGATCTGAAACATGCGAACGAGCGATCTGGTTGCGCTGCCGATGCGCAATCTTGCCGAGGCGCAAGCGCTGGTGAGTCTGGTGCAGCTCGCGCTGCAGGCGCGCGGCCTTGCCCTGCGCGCGCCACCGCCAGTGCCCGACAGCTGCTGCGGGCGCGGTTGCAACGGCTGCGTGTGGGAGGGGTATTACGCGGCGCTACGTTTCTGGCGCGAGGATGCCATCGCCGCGCTGGAGTGATCGTGCCTTGAGCATGCGCCGATGCCCAAGGCGGGGCGGGCGGAGGGCGCGCGTGTTAATATTTCGCGTTTTGGTAAACGCGGTACGCCCGCTCCCAGCATGACTCAGTTCGCCAAGGAAACTCTGCCGATCAGCCTTGAAGAGGAGATGCGGCACTCCTACCTCGATTACGCAATGAGCGTGATCGTGGGTCGGGCACTCCCGGATGCGCGCGACGGCCTCAAGCCGGTGCATCGGCGCGTGTTGTTCGCAATGCACGAGCTGTCCAACGACTGGAACCGCGCCTACAAGAAGTCAGCGCGTATCGTCGGTGACGTCATTGGTAAGTACCACCCGCACGGCGATACGGCGGTGTACGACACCATCGTGCGCATGGCGCAGGATTTCTCGCTGCGCTACATGCTGGTCGATGGGCAGGGTAACTTCGGCTCGGTCGACGGCGACAACGCGGCGGCGATGCGTTACACCGAAATCCGCATGGCGCGCATCGGCCACGAGCTGCTGGCCGACATCGACAAGGAAACGGTGGACTTCGGCCCGAACTACGACGGCTCGGAGAAGGAGCCGCTGGTCATGCCGGCGCGCATTCCGAACCTGCTGATCAACGGTTCGAGCGGCATCGCGGTCGGCATGGCGACCAACATCCCGCCGCATAACCTCGGTGAGGTGGTCGACGCCTGCCTGAAGCTGCTCGAGGATCCGGACACCGACATCGAGGCGCTGATCGACATCGTCCAGGCGCCGGACTTCCCGACCGCGGGCCTCATCTACGGCCTTGCTGGCGTGCGCGAGGGCTACCGTACCGGCCGCGGTCGCGTGATCATGCGTGCGCGCACCCACTTCGAGCCCATCGGCAAGACCGACCGCCAGGCCATCATCGTCGACGAGCTGCCCTACCAGGTGAACAAGCGCACCTTGCAGGAGCGCATGGCCGAGCTGGTCAACGAGAAGAAGATCGAGGGCATCAGCGAGATCCGCGACGAGTCCGACAAGTCGGGCATGCGCCTGGTGATCGAGTTGAAGCGCGGCGAGATGCCCGAGGTGGTGCTCAACAAGCTGTTCAAGCACACCCAGCTGCAGGACAGCTTCGGCATGAACATGGTGGCGCTGGTCGACGGCAAGCCGCGCCTGCTCAACCTCAAGCAGATGCTGGTGTGCTTCCTCGAGCATCGTCGCGAGGTCGTCACCCGCCGCACCATCTTCGAACTGCGCAAGGCGCGTGACCGCGGTCACATCCTCGAAGGTCTGGCGGTGGCGCTGTCCAACGTCGACGAGATTATTGCGCTGATCAAGGCCGCGCCCACGCCTTCCGACGCCAAGCGCGAACTGATGGCGCGCGAGTGGCGCTCGGCGCTGGTCGAAGAGATGCTGTCGCGCGCGCTCGCCGACAGCTACCGGCCGGAAGGGCTGGATCCGCAGTACGGCCTGCAGGCGCAGGGCTACCGTCTGTCCGAAACCCAGGCCCAGGCGATTCTCGAACTGCGCCTGCAGCGTCTGACCGGCCTCGAGCAGGACAAGATCGTCGGCGAATACCGCGAGGTGATGGACGTCATCACCGACCTGCTCGATATCCTGGCGCGCCCCGAGCGCATCACTGCGATCATCGTCGACGAGCTCGGTGCGATCCGCAATCAGTTTGGGGACCCGCGCCGCTCGGAGCTGGTGATGAACACCGCCGAGATCAACATCGAGGACTTGATCACGCCGGAAGACATGGTCGTGACCCTGTCGCACACCGGCTACTTCAAGCGCCAGCCGCTGGCCGACTACCGTGCCCAGCGTCGCGGCGGCCGCGGCAAGCAGGCCACCTCGATGAAGGACGAGGACTTCATCGACCATCTCTTTGTCGCCAACACCCACGACACCGTGCTGTGCTTCTCCAGCCGCGGGCGCTGCTACTGGCTCAAGGTGTACGAGGTGCCCGAAGGTACGCGCAACTCGCGCGGCAAGCCCATCGTCAATCTCTTCCCGCTGATCGAAGGCGAGAAGATCACTGCGGTGCTGCCGATCAAGGAGTTCGACGAGGAGCACTTCGTGTTCATGGCGACCTCGGAAGGCACGGTCAAGAAGACGGCGCTCACCGCGTTCTCCAACCCGCGCAAGGCCGGCATCATCGCCGTCAATCTGGACGACGGCGACCACCTGATCGGGGTGGCGATCACCGACGGCCAGTGCGACGTGATGTTGTTCTCCGACGCCGGAAAGGCGGTGCGCTTTGCCGAGACCGACGTGCGCCCGATGGGGCGCGATGCGCGCGGCGTGCGCGGCATGATGCTCGAGGACGGCCAGTCGGTGATCGCCATGCTGGTGGCCAAGGACGAGTCGCAGTCGGTGCTGACTGCGACCGAAAACGGCTACGGCAAGCGCACGCCGGTGGCCGAATACACCCGCCATGGCCGCGGCACCAAGGGCATGATCGCGATCCAGACCAGCGACCGCAACGGCAAGCTGGTGGCTGCGGTGCTGGTCGAGCCCAGTGACGAAATCATGCTGATCTCGACCGGCGGCGTGCTCATCCGCACTGGTGTGGAGAGCATCCGCGAGATGGGTCGTTCGACCCAGGGCGTGACGCTGATCAGCCTCGATGAAGGCACCTGGCTTGCCAGCGTCGAGAAGGTGGCCGAGTCCGAGTCGGACGAGAGCATGCGCGTCAATGGCGAAGGTGAGACCGAGGAGGAGGCAGCCGCCTCGGTGCAGAGGCCTGCGGGCGAGGCGGGCGATGCTGCTGACGGATCTGCCGATGGCGAGGAGGGTGGCGCCTGATGAGTCGCGTATGGAACTTCAGCGCGGGTCCAGCGGCGCTGCCCGAAGAGGTGCTGCGCCAGGCCGCCGACGAGATGCTCGACTGGCAAGGCAGCGGTATGGGCGTGATGGAAATGAGCCATCGCGGCAAGGAGTTCACCGCCATTGCTGCCCAGGCTGAGGCGGACCTGCGCGAGCTGCTGGCGGTGCCGGCGAACTACCGCATCCTCTTCATGCAGGGCGGCGCGATCGCCGAGAACGCGATCATCCCGATGAACCTGATGGGCGGCAAGCGCGTGGCCGACTATGTGGTCACCGGCGCGTGGTCGCAGAAGTCGCAGAAGGAGGCGCGCAAGTACGCCGAGGTGAACATCGCGGCCACCTCCGAGGCGAGCGGCTTCGCGACCGTGCCGCCGATGACGGACTGGAGGCTGTCTGCCGATCCGGCGTATGTGTTCACCTGCACCAACGAGACCATCGGCGGCGTCGAGTACCCCTTCGAGCCCGATCTGGCGCAGATCGGCCGCGGCGAGGTGCCGGTGGTGGCCGACATGTCCTCGCACATCCTGTCGCGCGCGATCGACGTGGCCAAGTACGGCTTGATCTTCGGCGGCGCACAGAAGAACATCGGCCCGGCGGGCCTGACCATCGTGATCGTGCGCGAGGACCTGCTCGGGCGCGCGATGCCGCACTGCCCGAGCGCCTTCGACTACAAGACCGTGGCCGACAACGGCTCGATGTACAACACGCCGCCCACCTACGCGATCTACATCGCCGGCCTGGTCTTCCAGTGGCTCAAGCGCGAGGGCGGTTTGGCGGCGGTCGAGGCGCACAACATCGCCAAGGCGAAGCTGCTGTACGAGTTCCTCGATGCCAGCGACTTCTACGAGAATCGCATCGACCCGGCTTGCCGTTCGCGCATGAACGTGCCCTTCTTCCTGAAGGATGAGTCCTTGAACGAGGCCTTCCTGGCAGAGTCGAGAGCGGCCGGCCTGGTGCAGCTGAAGGGGCACAAGTCGGTAGGCGGCATGCGGGCGTCGATCTACAACGCGATGCCGATCGCAGGCGTGCAGGCGCTGGTCGATTTCATGCGCGACTTCGCTGCTCGCCGCGGCTGAGCGCGCCGGGCAGCACACGAACGAGAACCACACGCGGAACTTGAAGGGGGCCATGGGCCGAGCATGAGCGACGAACTGCTGAAACTGCGCAACGAGATCGACCGCCTCGATGAGGAAATCCTCGCCCGCCTATCCGAGCGCGCGCGCTGCGCGCAACGGGTCGGGGAGATCAAACGCGGCGTCATGTACTACCGCCCCGAGCGCGAGGCCCAGGTGCTGCGCCGCTTGGCCGAGCTCAACCCCGGGCCCTTGTCACCCGATGCGGTGAAGACCATCTTCCGCGAGGTCATGTCGGCCTGCCTGGGCTTGGAGCAGCCGCTGCGCGTGGCCTATCTCGGCCCGGCCGGGACCTTCTCCGAAAGTGCCAGCCGCAAGCATTTCGGCTCCGCGCCCAATTTCATGGCGATGGCGGCGATCGACGACGTCTTTCGAGCGGTCGAGGCAGGCAATGCCGACTACGGCGTGGTGCCGGTGGAGAACTCTACCGAGGGGGCGGTGGGCGGCACGCTTGACTTGCTCCTCGCCAATCCGCTCAAGGTGTGCGGCGAGGTGCGCTTGCGCATCCACCAGCAGTTGATGTCGCGCGCCGACGGCATCGGCGCGGCCCGCCGTGTCTACTCGCATGCCCAGTCGCTGGCGCAGTGCCACGAGTGGCTGAACCGCAACCTGCCGCATCTGCCGCGCATCCCGGTGGCGAGCAATGCCGAGGCCGCGCGCATGGCCTCGGAGGATCCGGAGTCCTGCGCCATTGCCGGTGAGGCGGCCGCGCAACTCTACGGCCTCAACATTCTCGCCCCCAACATCGAGGATGATCCCAACAACACGACGCGCTTCCTGGTCATCGCCGACCACGACGCGGGCCCCTCCGGCCAGGATCGCACCTCGTTGGTGTTCTCGGCACCGAACCGTCCGGGCGCCATCCATGGCCTGCTCGAACCCATGGCCCGCCATGGGGTCGACATGACCAAGCTGCAGTCGCGGCCGGCGCGCTCGGGGCTGTGGGAGTATGTGTTCTACGCGGACATCAATGGACACCGCGACGATCCCGAGGTGGCGGCTGCGCTTGCTGAACTCAACGATCGCGCAGCGTTCGTCAAGGTCATCGGCTCGTATCCGGTGGCGGCAATCTGACACAGCGCGAGCGCGCGCGGCTGGCGCCGGTGCGCGACGCTTGATGCTGCAGCCCGACCGGCATGCAGAACAAACAGGAGAAGACGATGAGCATCGCCTCGCTGGCACCCGACTACATCCGCTCGATCATGGCCTACCAGCCGGGCAAGCCCATCTCGGAGCTCGCTCGCGAGATGGGGCTGGCCGAATCGAGCATCGTCAAGCTCGCATCGAACGAGAATCCGCTCGGCATGAGCCCTGCGGCGCGCGACGCCGCACGCGATGCGATAGGCGATGTGGCGCGCTACCCGGACGGTGGCGCTTTCGCGCTCAAGAGCGCGTTGTGCAACAAGTTTGGCGTGGCCCCTGAGCAGATCGTGGTCGGCAACGGCTCCAACGACATCCTGGAACTGGTGTCGCAGGCTTTTCTGGCGCCGGGGTTGTCGGCGGTCTATTCGCAGCACGCGTTCGCGGTCTATCCGCTGGCGACGCATGCGCGCGGCGCGCGTGGAATCGAGGTGCCTGCGCGCAACTTCGGTCATGATCTGGCAGCGATGCTGGCTGCGATCCGGCCGCAGACGCGCGTGGTTTTCGTCGCCAATCCCAATAATCCCACCGGCACCTTCGTTCCGGGGGGCGAGTTGGAGGCGTTCATCAGCGCGGTGCCCAAACATGTGCTGGTGGTGCTCGACGAGGCTTATACCGAATACCTTGCGCCCGAGCAGCGCTACGATGCGATGGCCTGGGTAGGGCGCTATCCGAACCTGCTCGTTTCGCGCACCTTCTCCAAGGCTTATGGCCTGGCCGGGCTGCGCGTCGGCTACGCAGTGACGCATCCCGAGGTGGCCGATCTGATGAACCGGGTTCGCCAGCCGTTCAACGTGACCAGCGTCGGTCTGGCGGCGGCCGAGGCGGCGCTGGGCGACGAAGAGTTCATCGCCCGCAGTGCCGAGATCAACCGACGCGGCATGGTCCAACTCACCCAGGCCTTTGCCGAACTGGGGCTGGAGTGGATTCCGTCGTTTGGAAACTTCGTCACCTTCAAGGTCGGTGATGCGATCGGTATCAACCAGGCACTGCTCAAGCAGGGCGTCATCGTGCGTCCGATTGCAGCCTATGGCATGCCGCACTGGCTGCGTGTCTCGATCGGCCTGCCCGAAGAGAACGCCCGTTTCATCGCTGCGCTTCGCCGCGCCCTGTCCTGAGTGGAGGGTGCAGGATGGCCCTGATCGGCAAGCTCGTCATCTGCGGCGTCGGCCTCATCGGCGGCTCCTTTGCCCTTGCCTTGCGCCGTGCCGGGCAGGTGGGGCGGGTTGTCGGCGTGGGGCGGCGCCCCGAGCCCCTGCAGCGGGCGCTCGCGCTGGGTGTGATCGACGAGGTCGCGGCCGGCTGGGCGGGTGCGCTCGACGGCGCCGACCTGGTCCTGCTTGCAGCGCCCGTTGGCCAGATGGACGCGATCATGGCGGCGATGGCGCCTCACCTGCGGCCAGGTACGGTAGTCACGGATGCGGGCAGCACCAAGCGTGACGTGATCGAGGCGGTGCACCGCCACCTCTCCGGCGCACTTGCCGATGTCGTGCCTGCGCACCCGATTGCAGGTGCGGAAAAGAGCGGCGTCGAAGCCGCGTTTGCCGAGCTCTACATCGGACGCAAGGCAGTGTTGACCCCGCTGCCCGAGAGTCGCGCAGCGGCGGTCGAGCTCGTGCGTGCCGCCTGGGAAGCCTGTGGTGCACGCGTGGTGGACATGAGCCCCGGCGAGCACGACCGGGTCTTTGCGGCGGTCAGCCATCTGCCGCACCTGTTGGCGTTCGGCCTGGTCGATGACTTCGCACGCAGACCCAACGCGCCCTTGCTGTTTTCCCATGCGGCGGGCGGCTTTCGCGACTTCACCCGCATCGCGGGCAGTCATCCCGAGATGTGGCGCGATATCTGCATCGCCAACCGGGTCGCCTTGCTCGACGAGCTTGACGCTTATCTCGGTGAGCTCGCGCACCTGCGTGGGCTGCTCGAGGCCGGTGATGGCGCCGGTCTCGAGGCGGTGTTCGAGCGTGCACGCCGGGCGCGCAATGCATGGGCAGAGGGCTTGCCGGTACAGGCCGCAGAATAGCGCGGCGGTGCCGCCGCATCGGCTGCAGTCCTGGCCGACCCGAGAGTGGCGCTGTGACCGCTGTGCTCGCCGCTGGAGCCGCCCCCGTTCTTCCCGCCCCGCATCGTGGGGCGATCCCTGAGAGGTGATGATGGAATTTCTCGATTTGCCGCCGATGCTCGGTGCAGCCGGTACGGTTCGCCTGCCGGGCTCGAAGAGCATTTCCAACCGGGTCCTGCTGCTTGCTGCGCTTGCCGAGGGCGAGACCGAGATTCGCGATCTGCTGCTGTCGGACGATGTCGAGCGCATGCTCGACGCCCTGCAGACGCTTGGCGTGTGCTGGGAGCGCAATGGCGACTCGCTTGACTACCGCGTGCGGGGCGTTGGCGGACCGTTTCCGGTCAAGCATGCCGAGCTCTTCCTTGGTAATGCCGGTACCGCCTTCCGGCCGTTGACCGCAGCCCTGGCCTTGTCGGGGGGCGAGTACCGCCTCTCGGGTGTGCCGCGCATGCATGAGCGCCCGATCGGCGACCTCGTCGACGCGCTGCGTGCACTCGGTGCCGACATCATGTGCACCGCCAACGAGGGCTATCCGCCGCTGCACCTGCGACCGGCAAGCATCCGCCCGGGCGGTGTGGTCAGGGTGCGGGGCGACGTGTCTAGCCAGTTCCTTACCGCCCTGCTGATGGCGCTCCCGCTGACGGGAGTGGAAACTACGGTCGAGGTCGTCGGCGAACTCATCTCCAAACCCTACATCCGCATCACGCTCGAATTGATGGCGCGCTTCGGCGTGCAGGTCGAGCAGCATGGCTGGGAGCGCTTCGTCGTGCCCGGCGGCGCCCGCTATCGAAGCCCGGGAACGGTGTTCGTCGAAGGCGACGCGTCGTCGGCCTCTTACTTTCTGGCGGCGGGGGCGATCGGCGGTGGCCCGCTGCGGGTCGAAGGGGTGGGGCGGGCGAGCATCCAGGGCGATGTACGCTTTGCCGAAGCGCTCGAGCAACTCGGCGCCCGCATCACCATGGGAGACAACTGGATCGAGGCCGCGGCGCCGGCCGAGGGAGGCCTCAAGGCCTTCGATCTGGACCTCAACCACATCCCGGACGCGGCGATGACGCTGGCGGTGGCAGCGTTGTTTGCCGACGGTCCCTGCCGGCTGCGCAATATCGCCAGCTGGCGCGTCAAGGAGACTGACCGCATCGCGGCGATGGCGATCGAGCTGCGCAAGGTCGGGGCGCAGATCGAGGAGGGCGAGGACTACCTCGTGGTGACGCCGCCGGCGCGCCTGCAGCCGGCAGCGATCGATACCTACGACGATCATCGTATGGCCATGTGCTTCTCGCTCGTCACGCTGGGCGGATGCCGGCTCCGCATCAACGATCCGCGCTGCGTCAACAAGACCTTCCCGGGCTATTTCGACGTGTTCGGGCAGGTGGCGCGAGCCGTGCCGGTCGTCGCCATCGATGGGCCGTCGGCTTCGGGCAAGGGGACGGTGGCGGCGCGCGTGGCGGAGGCGCTGGGCTGGCATTGTCTGGACAGCGGCTCGCTGTACCGGCTGGTTGCGCTTGCGGCCATGCGTGCAGGCATTGCGCTGGATGACGAGGCGGGCGTCGCAGCGATTGCCGCGGACCTCCCGGCACGTTTCGAGAACGGCCTTATCCTGCTCGCAGGCGAGGATGTCAGCGATGCGATCCGCACCGAGGCCTGCTCGGTCGGGGCGTCGAAGGTGGCGGTGTTGGGGCAGGTGCGCGAGGCTCTGCTCGACCGCCAGCGCGACTATCGCATCGGCCCCGGCCTGGTGGCCGAGGGGCGCGATATCGGCTCAGTGGTGTTCCCCGACGCCGGGGTGAAGGTGTTCCTGACCGCCAGCGCTGAGTCGCGTGCCGAGCGCCGCTATAAGCAGTTGATGGAAAAGGGAATGCCTGCTAATATCCAAAGTCTTCTGAAGGACCTTCAGGAACGGGATGCGCGCGATGCCGCCCGGCCTGTCGCGCCCCTCGTGAAACTGCCGGATGCGGTGCTGCTCGATACCACCGAGAGGTCCGTCGACGAGGCCGTGGCCTTCGTGCTCGACCTCGTTCGGGCGGGTGGCTAGGCGTCCGGCCTGAAACCGTCGCGCAGAAGCGTGGGCTTCGGCGCGTTTTTTCTTGAACCAACCATGTTTGCCGTCCCACGGCGGTGCCGGATCCTTATCCCTATGTCCAACGCCACCCCCTCCTTCGAAGAAAGCTTTGCCGCCCTCTTCGAGGAAAGCCTCGCCCTCCAGGAAATGCGCGCCGGTGAAGTCATCACCGCCGAAGTCGTGCGCATCGACCAGAACTTCGTCGTCGTCAACGCCGGCCTGAAGTCCGAAAGCTACGTGCCCATCGAGGAGTTCCGCAACGATCGCGGCGAACTCGAGGTCAACGTCGGTGACTTCGTCCATGTGGCCATCGACGCGCTCGAAGACGGCTACGGCGAAACCCGCCTGTCGCGCGAGAAGGCCAAGCGCATCGCCGCCTGGAACGACCTCGAAAAGGCGCTCAACGAAGGCTCCCTGGTCAAGGGCGTCATCACTGGCCGCGTCAAGGGTGGCCTGACCGTCATGACCAACAGCATCCGCGCCTTCCTGCCGGGCTCGCTGGTCGACATGCGTCCGGTCAAGGACACCACGCCGTACGAAGGCAAGGAATACGAGTTCAAGGTCATCAAGCTCGACCGCAAGCGCAATAACGTCGTGGTGTCGCGTCGTGCCGTGCTGGAAGAGTCGATGGGCGAAGAGCGCGAGAAGCTGCTCTCGAACCTCAAGGAAGGCACCGTCATCAAGGGTATCGTCAAGAACATCACCGACTACGGTGCGTTCGTCGACCTGGGTGGCATCGATGGCCTGCTGCACATTACCGATCTGGCCTGGCGCCGCGTCCGTCACCCGAGCGAAGTGCTCAACGTCGGTGACGAGATCGAAGCCAAGGTGCTCAAGTTCGACCAGGAAAAGAACCGCGTCTCGCTCGGTCTCAAGCAGCTCGGCGAAGATCCGTGGGTCGGCATTTCGCGTCGTTACCCGCAGGGCACCCGTCTGTTCGGCAAGGTCACCAACATCACCGATTACGGCGCCTTCGTCGAAGTCGAGCAGGGCATCGAGGGCCTGGTGCACGTGTCCGAAATGGACTGGACCAACAAGAACATCCACCCGACCAAGGTCGTCCAGCTGGGCGACGAGGTCGAAGTGATGATCCTCGAGATCGACGAAGACCGTCGCCGCATCTCCCTGGGCATGAAGCAGTGCATGTCGAACCCGTGGGACGATTTCGCCATCAACCACAAGAAGGGTGACAAGGTCCGTGGCCAGATCAAGTCGATCACCGACTTCGGCGTGTTCATCGGCCTGGAAGGCGGCATCGATGGTCTGGTGCACCTGTCCGACCTGTCCTGGAGCGAGTCCGGCGAAGACGCCGTGCGCAAGTTCAAGAAGGGCGACGAGGTCGAGGCCGTGGTGCTGGCGATCGACGTCGAGCGCGAGCGTATCTCGCTCGGCATCAAGCAGCTCGAAGGCGACCCCTACACCAACTTCATTGCCACCCACGAGAAGAACAGCCTCGTGCGCGGCACCGTGAAGTCGGTCGAGGCCCGCGGTGCGGTGATCTCGCTGGGTGACGATGTCGAAGGCTACCTGCGCGCTTCCGAAGCGGCTGCCCATCGCGTTGATGACCTGACCACCGTCCTCAAGGAAGGTGACGAGGTCGAGGCGCTGGTGATCAACGTCGATCGCAAGACCCGCTCGATCAGCCTGTCGATCCGCGCCAAGGATCAGGCCGAGCAGTCCGAAGCCATGAACAAGCTCGCCTCGGAAGGTTCGGGCTCGGCTGGCACGACCAACCTGGGTGCCCTGCTCAAGGCAAAGCTGAACGAGCAGAAGCAGTAAGCTGACCGATCATGACCAAATCGGAGCTGATCGCCCAGCTGGCGGAGCGTTTTCCCCAGCTGGTCGCAAAGGACGCCGATTACGCGGTCAAGATGATCCTCGATGCGATGACTGACGCGCTGGCGCGCGGTGATCGCATCGAGATCCGCGGGTTTGGCAGCTTTGCGCTGAACTACCGTCCCCCCCGTACCGGGCGCAACCCGAAATCCGGCGAGAAGGTGCATGTGCCGGAAAAATACGTCCCGCATTTCAAGGCGGGCAAGGAGTTGCGCGAGCGGGTGGACCTCAGCGGCACGTGACCGCGCGGCGATCGGATTTACAGGCAATAATGGAAGGCGGCTGCGGCCGCCTTCTTTTTTGTTCATTGCTCGGGGATAATGCCGGCCATGCGCGCAATCATCTGGTTCATCCGCCTGGTGCTGTTCTTTCTGCTGTTCGGGTTCGCGATCAAGAACGATCATCTTGTGACCCTGAGCTTCTTCTTCGGCAGTCAGTGGCAGCTTCCCCTGGTATTCGTCATTCTCCTGACTTTCGCGGCAGGGGCCCTGCTGGGCGTGACGGCGACCCTTGCGTCGCTCATGCGTCAGCGTCGGGAGATCTCCCGCCTGCGCCGTCAGCTCGAGCAAGCCGAGCGCGACAGGGCGCAACCTCAGGTCGGCCCGGCAGCGGGCGAAGCCCAGTTGCCCATGCCTTGAGGCCTCATGGAAATCGAGTTCTGGTGGCTTCTGGCCCTGCCGCTGTTCTTCGCGCTCGGCTGGTTGGCTGCGCGCATTGATATTCGTCAGGTCGTCAAGGAGTCGCGCTCCCTGCCGCGCTCCTATCTGAGCGGACTCAACTTCCTGCTCAACGAGCAGCCCGACAAGGCGATCGACGCCTTCGTCGAGGCAGTACGCATCGACCCGCACACGGTTGAGCTCCATTTTGCGCTCGGCAGCCTGTTCCGGCGTCGTGGAGAGACCGACCGCGCGATCCGTATCCACCAACTGCTCGTCGATCGCGAAGACCTCAGCGAGGAGCAGCGCCTGCAGGCCCTGGGCGAGCTTGGCCAGGATTTCCTCAAGGCGGGACTGCTCGATCGCGCCGAGGCCGTCTTCGTGCGGCTGCGCGGCACGCCGGCGAACGACGTCGCGCTGCGTTACCTGCTGGAGATTTACCAGCAGGAGAAGGATTGGGCCAAGGCGATCGATGTCGCGCAGGCCCTGCCTCAACACGAGAGTCACCTGTGGCGCACCGAGGTCGCCAACTTTCACTGCGAGCTTGCTGCGGCCGCGATGGCCAACTCCCGCCCCGATGAGGCTGGCGGGCACCTGGAGCGGGCGTTTGTGGTCAATCCACGTAGTGTACGGGCCAGTCTGCTGCTTGGTGATCTGCACGCCGCGAACGGCGACGATGAGGCAGCACTCGAAGCCTGGAAGCGGGTGGAGAACCAGAACCCGATCTACCTTTCGCTGGTCGCCGAGCGTGTCATGGAGGCCTATGGCAGGCGCGGCCTGGTGGAGCAGGGGCATCAGCTGCTGAGCGCCTGGCTGTCGTCCCATGCCTCGCTGGATTTGCTCGACGAGCTCTTTCAGTGGGAGATGGAGCGCGAAGGGCCGAAGGCGGCATACGAGCTGGTGCGTGAGGAGTTGCGGCGCAATCCGACCCTGCTCGGTCTGGACAAACTGCTTGAGGCAGCCCTGCTTGCCGCTCCCGTCGAGCAGCGTGGCGATATCGAACTGGTCAAGCAGTTGATCCATGGCCACACCCGGCGCGTGGCCCGTTATCGGTGCGACGCGTGTGGTTTCAAGGCACGCCAGTTCCACTGGCGTTGCCCTGCCTGCGGTGGCTGGGAAACCTACCCGCCGCGACGAACGGAAGAGTTCGATCTCGTGCCCTGAGCATCGTCTCCGCGTTCGATCGCGGTAAACATCCAGTGTCTCCCCTTTCCAACGAGCGCGAATGAACACAATGGACTTCAGGACCCTAGAAGACTACGTCGGCCACACTCCGCTGGTGCGCCTCAAGCGCATCAACGCCGGCCGCAACAATGTGATCCTCGCCAAGCTCGAGGGCAACAACCCGGCGGGCTCGGTCAAGGACCGTCCGGCGCTGTCGATGGTGATGCGGGCGGAGGCTCGCGGAGACATCAAGCCCGGCGATACGCTGATCGAAGCCACCAGTGGCAATACCGGGATCGCGCTGGCGATGGCTGCCGCGATGCGCGGTTACCGCATGATCCTGGTGATGCCCGAGAACCAGAGCGTGGAAAGGCGCCAGACCATGCGCGCGTTCGGCGCAGAGCTCGTGCTCACGCCGACCTCGGGCGGGATGGAGATGGCGCGCGATATCGCCGAGCGTATGCGCGACGAGGGCAAGGGCATCATCCTTGATCAGTTTGCCAATCCGGACAACCCGCTCGCCCATTACGAGGGCACGGGGCCCGAGATCTGGGAGCAGACCGCTGGTACGGTGACGCACTTCGTCAGCTCGATGGGCACGACGGGCACCATCATGGGTACCTCCCGGTTCCTCAAGGAGAAGAACCCGGCGGTTTGCATCATCGGTTGCGAGCCCGAGGAGGGTTCGCAGATTCCCGGTATCCGCAAGTGGCCGGAGGCCTATCTGCCGCGGATCTTCGAGCGTCCACGCGTCGATCGGGTCGAGCGTGTGAGTCAGGCCGAGGCCGAGGAGATGACGCGCCGGCTGGCGCGCGAGGAAGGCATCTTCGCAGGCATCTCGTCGGGCGGGTCGCTGCATGTCGCGCTGCGCGTAGCAGCGCAGGTCGAGAACGCGGTGATCGTCTCGATTGTCTGCGACCGTGGCGACCGTTACCTGTCGACGGGTGTCTTCCCCGCCTGAGCTCTCGCGGCGCGGCACGGTCTGCCGGGGCCGGCTGCTCATTCTGTTCCTGCTGTCGGCGGCTGTGCTGTGGTCACTTGCGCCCGCGGCTGCCGTCGACCGCCTGGCGCTGCGCCTGGGCGACCTCGCCAGCCCGATGCTGGCCCTGCAGCGGCTCAGCCTGGAATACGAGTCTGGCGCGGCGGTGTTGCGCGTGGACCGGCTGCGCCTGGGGCAGCGACAGTGGCGCGACCTGGCGTTGCGCTGCAGCCATGCCACCCTGACGTTCGATGCGGTGCACTGCGGCGCTGCGCGCCTGAGCGTCGCCGGCAGGGTTTTGCCGCTGGTGGCCGAGCTTGAGCTGGCTGGTGATGGTCGAGGCGAGCTCGGTCTGACCTTCGCCGATGGCGGGCGACTCGGACTCACCTTCGAGGGTGGCGTCCTGCGGGCGAGGGCGGATCGGCTTGCTCTGGACAAGCTGCACGCGGTGCTGGCGGGTCTGGACGCCGACATCGACACACTCTTCGAGCGTTTCCGCCCTGTTGCTACCCTGGATGGGGAATTGCGCTGGGGTGCAGACGGCAATTCGCCTGCGCGCGTCAGCATCGATGTGCGCCTGTTCGATGCCGGCTTCGGTAGCGCGGACGGTTTGCAGGCGGGCGAGTCGCTCGAGCTCGCAATCTCAGGCACGGCACGGGCGCTCGACGACGGTTGGGCGTGGCAGGGCGAGGTCGAGTGGCGACATGGGGCCGCCTATCTGCACCCGCTGTACCTCGAGGCTGGCCCGAGCGTGCGTGCGCAGGGGCGCCTGCAGGGCGGGGTCGTCGTCGTGGAGCGCGGCGAGGTGGCGCTGGAGGGGGTGGGCAGGCTGGATGCGAGTGCGCGTGTCGAGCTCGACACGGCAGCCGTACTCGAGCTTGAACTCGAACTGACCAACGCTGACCTCGGTGTGCTTGGGCCGCGCTGGATCGCGCCCTTGATTGCGCCGGCGAGTGCCGACCGCATGTACTTCGGCGGACAACTGGACGGGTTGTTACGGCTGCAGGACGGGGTATTGGCCCAAATCGATGTCCGGCTGGAAGGTGCTGGGTTCGGTTTCGTCGGCGCTGCGGGCGGGGGCGGCTTCGCGCTTGGGCCGGTCGGTGGCACCCTCGCGTGGCACGCAGGTGCGAGCACTTCAAGCCGGCTGCGGATTGGTGGTGGGCAATGGGAGCGAATCGCGCTGGGCAGTTTCGAGCTCGAGGCCAGCCTCGACGGGCGCTCGCTGAGCCTGGCGCCCGCCCGTTTGCCTGTGCTCGACGGCGCCCTCGTCATCGAACACCTCACGCTCGCGCACACGGATGCCGGTTGGCAGGGCGTGGGGGGCGTGGTGATCGAGCCGGTGTCGATGCCGCTTCTGACCGAGGCCCTCGAGATGCCACGGATGGGGGGCGTGCTCGCGGCTTCCCTGCCCGACGTACGGGTCAGTCCGGGTGAAATTACGTTGAATGGTGCGCTCGTCGTATCGGTGTTCGATGGCTATCTTCAGGCCACCGGCCTGCGTCTTGTCGAGCCCTTCGGGGTTGCTTCGCATTTGAGCGCGGACATCGAGGGGCGCCGTCTCGACCTTTCCCAATTGACCGATACCTTCAGTTTCGGCAGCGTCACGGGCTTCGTGGACCTGAGCCTCGCAGGCCTGGAGTTGGTGCGTTGGCGTCCGGTGGCTTTCGATGCCCGTATCAGCAGCAGCCCGGGGCGCTATCCGCGTCGCATTAGCCAGCGTGCAGTGCAGAACATCAGCGCCCTGGGCGGTGGCGGGGCGATGGCGGCCGTTCAGCGCAGCCTGCTGGGCATCTTCGATACTTTCGGCTACCGCGAGCTCGGGCTGACATGCAGGTTGCGCGCCGGTGTATGCATGATGGATGGTGTGGAGGGCGGCGCGCGCGCGGATGGCGGCTTCGTGATCGTGCGTGGCGGGGGCGTCCCGGCGCTGGATGTCATCGGCTACAATCGACGCGTCAATTGGAACGAGTTGGTTGAACGCCTGCAGCGCGTCATGGCCGACAACGTCTCTCCCGAACTGCGCTGAGCGCCGGCTTCCGAACCCATGCAGGAGGATCCCGTGGCATCCAATTCCGTTTCGTCCGCCGTGCCCATGCCGTCCCAGGCTGCGCCGTGGCTGCGTCGCCTAGCCGTCACGGTGCTCGCCGTCGCGGCCTCGGCCTGTGTCACCATCAACATCTATTTTCCTGCCGCAGCGGCCGAGAAGGCGGCCGATCGCATCATCGACGAGGTGTGGCAGCTGCGCGAGGGTGCTGCAGCCGAGACGCCCGCCGCACAAGGAGATTCCAAATGAACCTGTCGATGGTACTCACACGCTGGTGCGTGCTGCTGTGTCTGGCGCTCGGAGGCATGAGCGCCGTTCATGCCCAGGGTAACCTCGAGATCGATACGCCTGCAGTCTCGGCGCTACGGCAGTCGATGCAGCAGCGTCACGCCCAGCTTGCGCCGCTTTACGCGGCGGGGGCAATCGGTCTTGCCGCCGATGGCAGTGTCGCGCTGCGCGACGCCAGCGCGATCCCGCTGGCGCAGCGCGCGCAAGCGAATAGCCTGCTCGCCGCAGAGAACGCCGATCGTGCGGCGCTGTATCGCGAGATCGCGCGCGCCAATGGCCGTCCCGAGTGGGAGGCCGATGTCCGGCGCACTTTTGCGCAACGCTGGATCGACCGCGCGCAGCCCGGCTGGTACGTGCAGCAGGGCGGCAACTGGGTCCGCAAGTGATGCCCGTCCTCGTTTTTGACATCGAGACCATTCCGGATGTCCACGGCATTCGCGCGCTCGGTGAGCTGCCTGCCGCACTGTCGGATTTCGAGGTCGCGGAGTGGGCCTTCCAGCAGCGCCGGGCGAGCCATGGCACGGATTTCCTGCCTCACCACCTGCAGCGCGTGGTGACGATTTCCTGTGTGCTGCGCGACGCACAGCACTTCCGCGTGTTCTCGCTGTCCGAGCCGGATGTGGGCGAGGGCGAGATCATCCAGCGTTTTTTCGATGGGATCGAGCGCTACACGCCGCAGATCGTGTCGTGGAACGGCGGCGGCTTCGACCTCCCGGTGCTGCATTACCGTGGCCTGCTCCATGGTGTCTGTGCGCCGCGCTACTGGGATCAGGGTGAGGGTGACTACCACGACTCGCGCGATTTCAAGTGGAACAACTACATCGGGCGCTACCACAGCCGCCATCTCGATCTCATGGACCTGCTCGCCATGTATCAGCCGCGCGCCAATGCGCCGCTGGATGACCTGGCCAAGCTGATGGGGTATCCGGGCAAGCTCGGCATGGACGGTTCAGCAGTCTGGCAGGCCTTCCAGGACGGACGGGTTGCCGAGATCCGCGACTATTGCGAGACGGATGTGGTCAATACTTATCTGGTATACCTGCGGTTCGAACGCATGCGCGGTCACCTCGACGCCAAGGCGTGGGCCGACGAGGTCGAGGTCGTGCGCAGCGCGTTGGCGCGGCTGGATGCACCGCACTGGCGGCAGTTTTTGGAGGCCTGGCCGACGGCGTGAGCGCCTGGGCCGGCCAAGGGTACTTCGGAAGGGGCGCTTCATGGACATCCTCGGCACCATTCTCATCGGCCTCATTGTGGGCCTCATCGCACGCCTGCTGCATCCCGGAAAGGACGGGCTGGGGCTCATCATGACGGCCTTGTTGGGTATTGGCGGCTCGATGCTCGCCACCTATGGGGGGCAGTTCCTCGGGATCTACCATGCCGGAGAGGCTGCCGGCTTCGTTGGTGCGGTCGTGGGCGCAGTAGTGATCCTGTTCGTGGTGCGCCGGCTCAAAGCCTGAGGACAATCCAGCTTGTAGCGATTCTTCAAAAAAGTCTTTGACAACGCTGAAGAGCTGTCTATAATGCGTGTCTTCAGCAGGCGCGTAGCTCAGTTGGTTAGAGCACCACCTTGACATGGTGGGGGTCGTTGGTTCGAATCCAATCGCGCCTACCAAGATTTTGGAGTCGATTCATGTTCCGAACTACCACTCAGGCCGGAAACTGATCAGGTCGGCTCCGCTTGTCTGCTAGAGAAAAAAGCGCGCCTAGACCGCGCTTTTTTTTCGTCCACAATTTTGCATCGCATCCCGGTCGTTGGTCGGGACTGAATCCGGATCGAGGCTCAAGTCATGCCCAACATCACGCTCCCTGACGGTTCTGTACGCAGCTTCGATCACCCCGTGACGGTGGGGGAAGTGGCTGCCTCGATCGGCGCGGGTCTGGCCAAGGCGGCCTTGGCGGGCCGGGTTGGTGATCGTCTCGTCGATCTCTCTCATCGTTTGGAGACAGATGCGGCGCTGGCGATCGTTACCGACAAGTCCGAGGACGGGCTGGAGATCATTCGCCACTCCACGGCGCACCTGCTTGCGCACGCGGTGAAGGAGCTCTTCCCGGAGGCGCAGGTCACGATCGGCCCGGTCATCGATAACGGCTTTTACTACGACTTCTCTTACAAGCGCCCGTTTACGCCTGAGGATATCGCCGCGATCGAGGCGCGCATGAACGAGATCGCCAGGCGCGAGATCCAGGTGCATCGCGAGGTATGGTCGCGCGACAAGGCGGTGGAGTTCTTCAAGGGTATCGGCGAGCACTACAAGGCGGAGATCATTGCCTCGATTCCGGCCAATGAGGATGTCTCGCTCTATCGACAGGGCGACTTCATCGACCTGTGTCGCGGGCCGCATGTGCCGTCGACCGGTAAGCTCAAGGTTTTCAAGCTAACCAAGCTGGCCGGAGCCTATTGGCGGGGCGACTCGAAGAACGAGATGCTGCAGCGTGTGTATGGCACGGCATGGGCAAAGAAGGACGAGCTCGACGCCTACCTGCACATGATCGAGGAGGCTGAGAAGCGCGACCACCGCAAGCTCGGTCGCCAGCTCGATCTCTTCCATATCCAGGATGAGGCGCCGGGCATGGTGTTCTGGCATGCCAAGGGTTGGACGCTGTGGCAGCAGGTCGAGCAGTACATGCGCAGGATCATCTGCGAGCATGGCTACCAGGAAGTGAAGACGCCGCAGATCGTCGATCGCTCGCTGTGGGAGAAGTCGGGTCACTGGGGAATGTACTCGGACCTGATGTTCACCACGCAGTCCGAGAAGCGCGACTATGCCGTCAAGCCGATGAACTGCCCTTGTCACATCCAGATCTTCAACCAGGGTCTGAAGAGCTATCGTGACCTGCCGCTGCGCATGGCCGAGTTCGGCTCCTGCCATCGCAATGAGCCCTCTGGGTCGCTGCACGGCATCATGCGCGTGCGCAACTTCGTGCAGGACGACGCACACATCTTCTGTGCCGAGGGTCAGGTGCAGGCCGAGTCGGCCGAGTTCATTCGCCTGCTGCAGAAGGTCTATTCCGATTTTGGTTTCACCGACGTGCTGGTCAAGCTGTCCACGCGGCCGGAGAAGCGTGTCGGTACCGACGAGCAGTGGGATGCCGCCGAGGCGGCGCTCGCGGCGGCGCTCGACGCACAGGGGCTCAGCTACGACCTGCAGCCGGGCGAGGGGGCCTTTTATGGACCCAAGATCGAGTTCTCGCTCAAGGATAGCCTGGGGCGCGTGTGGCAGTGCGGTACCTTGCAGCTCGATTTCAACCTGCCGGTGCGGCTTGGTGCCGAGTACGTGGACGAGGACAACACCAAAAAGGTGCCGGTCATGCTGCACCGCGCCATCCTCGGTTCGCTCGAGCGCTTCATCGGCATCCTGATCGAGAACCACGCCGGCGCCATGCCGCTGTGGCTTGCGCCGGTGCAGGCCGTGGTGATGAACATTTCCGAGGCCCAGGGTGAGTATGCGGCTGACGTCGTTGCCAGGCTCAGGAAAGCGGGCTTCCGCGTCGAGGCGGATTTGCGCAACGAGAAGATTAACTATAAAATCCGAGAACATAGCGTGCAGAAGCTGCCTTACCAGATCGTCATTGGCGACAAGGAAAAAGCAGCGGGCCTGGTGGCCGTACGTGCGCGGGGTGGCCAGGATCTTGGCCAAATGTCCCTCGATTCGCTGATCGAATGCTGGCTTCGCGAGGTTGAAGCGAAGGCCGGTGCGGTCTGATTTTGGTTTTCGTGGAGAGTTGAACCATCGCTCAAGATAAGAAGCAGCGCGTAAATAGGGAGATCAACGCGCCCGAGGTCCGGCTGGTTGGCGAAGAAGGCGAACAGCTCGGAATCGTGTCCCTGAACGCAGCCCTGAACATGGCCGAAGAGGCCGGGCTGGACCTTGTCGAAATTGCTCCCATGGCTGCACCGCCGGTGTGCAAGCTGATGGATTTCGGTAAGTTCAAGTATCAGGAACAGAAAAAGGCCCACGAAGCCCGACTCAAGCAGAAACAGGTTCAGGTCAAGGAGGTCAAGCTCCGTCCCGGAACCGACGAAAACGACTACCAGATCAAGCTGCGCAACCTCAAGCGCTTCCTGGATGAAGGCGACAAGTGCAAGGTGACCTTGCGCTTCCGCGGCCGCGAGATGGCCCACCAGGAGTTCGGTCTGCGTCAGCTCGAGCGCATCAAGGCGGACCTTGAAGAACAGGGTCAGGTCGAACAGATGCCGAAGATGGAAGGGCGCCAGATGATCATGATCATCGCGCCAAAGAAGAAGCACTGAGCCGCGCGGCTCGGTTGTGACGAAATTGCCTCGCAAGGGGTGAGACCGCTGGCCGGAATGGTCCTGCCGGCGGAAAACAAGTGGTGCCGGGTAACAAAATGCGTCGGGGCTCATCGGCGCTACCTGGTGTCATCCAAAAACATGGAGTCTCAGCAATGCCCAAGATGAAGACCAAGAGCGGCGCCAAGAAGCGCTTCAAGGTCCGCTCCAGCGGTGGGATCAAGCGGTCCCAGGCGTTCAAGCGCCACATCCTGACCAAGAAAACGACCAAGGCGAAGCGTCAGCTGCGCGGCATGACCGAAGTTCATGCTGCCGATGAAAAGCTGATTCGTGCCATGCTTCCGTACGCTTGATAGGAGACCGCAATGCCTCGCGTTAAACGTGGTGTAACCGCCCGCGCTCGTCACAAGAAAGTCCTCGTCCAGGCCAAGGGTTATCGTGGCCGTCGCAAGAACGTCTATCGCATCGCCAAGCAGGCGGTGATGAAGGCTGGCCAGTACGCCTACCGCGACCGTCGTCAGCGCAAGCGTCAGTTCCGTGCCCTGTGGATCGCCCGTATCAACGCGGCTGCCCGCGAGATCGGCCTGACCTACAGCACCTTCATGAATGGCCTGAAGAAGGCTGCGATCGAGATCGACCGCAAGGTGCTGGCCGACCTGGCTGTGTTCGACAAGCCGGCTTTTGCCGCGATTGCCGAACAAGCCCGGGCCAAACTCGCTGCGTAATCGAACGCAGTCCGAAAAAAGGAGGCCTGGCCTCCTTTTTTTTTCTGAACTTTGCACGACTTTCCACGCAACACCGCATTCGGCCAGGGCAGGAACATGGAACAGCTCGATCAACTCGTACAACAGGCGACGCTCGATTTCTCCGCCGCCGCCGATGGCGCGCAGCTCGAACAGGCCAAGGCGCGCTACCTGGGCAAGGCGGGTTCGCTCACCGAGCGCCTGAAGTCGCTCGGCAAGCTCGAGCCCGAGGCCAGGCGCGAAGCGGGTGCCGCGATCAATGCCGCCAAGGTGGCCATCGAGGGGGCGCTCGAGGCCAGGCGCAATGCGCTGCGCGAGGCGTCGCTGCTGGCCCAGCTCGCTGCCGAGGCGCTCGACGTGACCCTACCGGGGCGCGGTGGCGTCCAGGGCGGGCTGCATCCGGTGAGTCGTACGCTGGAGCGCATCGAGCAGCTGTTCGCGTCGATCGGCTTCGTCGTTGCCGACGGCCCCGAGATCGAGACCGACTGGCACAACTTTACCGCGCTCAACACCCCTGAGAACCATCCGGCGCGCTCCATGCACGACACCTTCTACCTCGAAGGGCACGACGACGTGCTGCTGCGCACGCACACCAGTCCTGTGCAGATCCGTGCGATGCAGGCGCATGTCGAGCGTTGCAAGGATCTCGACGCCATGCCCGATCTGCGCGTCATTGCGCCCGGACGGGTGTTCCGGGTGGATTCCGATGCTACGCATTCGCCGATGTTCCATCAGGTCGAAGGCCTGTGGGTGGGCGAGAAGGTGAGCTTTGCCGATCTCAAGGGCGTGGTGGCCGACTTCCTGCGCCGCTTCTTCGAGACCGATGACCTGCAGGTCCGTTTCCGCCCCTCCTTCTTCCCGTTTACCGAGCCCTCGGCCGAGATCGACGTCGCTTTCATGAGCGGCGCACTGGAAGGTCGTTGGCTGGAGATCGCGGGTTGCGGCGTGGTGCATCCGAACGTACTGCGTTTCGGTGGCATTGACCCCGAGCGCTACACCGGCTTTGCCTTCGGGATGGGGCCGGATCGCCTGACCATGCTGCGCTACGGTGTCAACGACCTGCGCCTGTTCTTCGAGGGTGACCTGCGCTTCCTGGGCCAGTTCCGCTGAGCCTGCGCTGCCCCCTCGCATCGCCCAATTCACGCAATCCGGGTTAAGGAATCATGCAATTCTCTGAACAGTGGCTGCGGACCTTCGTCGATCCGCAACTCGATAGCGCCCAACTTGGCCACCTGCTGACGATGGCGGGCCTTGAGGTCGAGGAGGCCGAGCCGGCGGCACCCGCTTTCAGCGGCGTGGTGGTCGCGCGCATTGTCGAGGCCGACAAGCACCCCAACGCGGACAAGCTCAAGCTGTGCAAGGTCGATGCCGGTGGCGCCGAGCTGTTGCAGATCGTTTGCGGGGCGCCCAATGCCGCGGCCGGCATGAAGGTGCCGTGCGCCCGCGTGGGTGCCGTGCTGCCGGGCGATTTCTCCATCAAGGCTGCCAAGCTGCGTGGAGTGGAGTCCTTCGGCATGCTGTGTTCGGCGCGCGAGCTTGGGCTCTCGGAAGATCATGGCGGCCTTTATGCCCTGCCCGATGACGCCCCTGTGGGCGCGGACATCCGCGATTACCTGGGGCTGGACGACACCCTGTTCACCATCAAGCTCACCCCCAACCGCGCCGACTGCCTGAGCCTGTCGGGCGTCGCACGCGAGGTGGCGGCGGTGACCGGTGTCGAGTTGCGCCCCGTGGCGGTCATCCCGGTCGCACCGAGCTTCGAGGCCCGTCGCGGCATCGTGCTCGATGCACCGCAGGCCTGCCCGCGTTACTGTGGTCGCATCCTGCGCGGCGTCGATGCGCGCGCACGCACGCCGGAATGGATGGTGCGCCGACTGGCACGCAGTGGCATCCGTGCGATCAGCGCGCTGGTCGATGTCACCAACTACGTCATGCTCGAGCTCGGCCAGCCGCTGCATGCCTTTGACAACACCCGACTGCAGGGCGCGATCCACGTTCGCTTGCCGCAGGAGGGCGAAACGGTCCTGCTGCTCAATGAGCAAACCGTGACGCCCGCGGTTGACACGCTGCTCATCGCCGACGAATCGCGCGCGCTTGCGCTGGCCGGCATCATGGGCGGTGAGGAGAGCGGCATCACGCTCGACACCACCGAGGTCTTTCTCGAGAGCGCGTTCTTCGCTCCCGATGCCATCGCCGGGCGGGCGCGCAGCTACGGCTTCAGTTCGGATGCCTCGCACCGCTTCGAGCGCGGCGTCGATTTCGAGCTGGCGCGCATTGCCATCGAGCGTGCGACCCGCCTCATCCTCGACATCTGCGGCGGCGAGGCCGGACCGGTTGAAGAGGCTGTCGCTGCCGACGCACTGCCGGCGCGCGCGCCGGTACGCTTGCGGCCGGCGCGCGCACGCCGTGTGCTCGGCATCACGCTGGACGACCAGGCGATGCTCGAACTCCTGCGGCGCGTTCACCTTGCAGTCGAGCGCAGCGGTGATGACTTCCTTGTGACGCCGCCGTCGTGGCGTTTCGATATCGAGATCGAGGAAGATCTTATCGAGGAGCTCGCGCGTCTTCACGGCTACGACAACATTCCCGCGGTTGCACCGCAGGGCAGCCTGATGATGCTGCCGCGCTCTGAGCGCAGCCGTCCGGTATGGGCGCTGCGCCATCTGGTGGCGGCGCGCGGCTATCAGGAGGTGATCAATTTTGCCTTCGTCGAGGAGGCCTGGGAGCGCGACTTCTGCGCCAACGAAGAACCGATCCGCCTCGCCAACCCGATCGCCAGCCAGCTCAGCGTCATGCGCTCGAGCCTGATCGGTGGCCTCATCGGCAACCTCGCCACCAACCGCAAGCGCCAGACCGACCGTGTACGCGTGTTCGAGATCGCTCGCACCTTCGAGCGCAAAGCTGACGGCGAGCCGGTTGCCGGTTTTCATCAGGTCATGAAGCTCGCCGCACTGGCGGCGGGCACGGTAGTGCCCGAGCAATGGGGCGAGAAGGCGCGCAACGTCGATTTCTACGATGTGAAGGGCGACCTTGAAGCGCTGTTCGCCCCGCGCCGGCTCGACTTCGAGCGCCTGTCGCATCCAGCCCTGCACCCCGGGCGCGCTGCAAGCGTCCGTCTCGACGGGCGCAGCATCGGCATCCTCGGCGAGCTGCACCCGGTCTGGGTGCAGCGCTATGAGCTCGGCAGTGTGCCGGTCGTATTCGAGATCGAGCTCGATGCACTGCTCGCTGCAGAGATGCCGGCCTGCGCCGAGATTTCCCGCATGCCCGCAGTGACTCGTGACCTCGCCCTTGTGGTGGGCGTGGAGGTCAATGCCGGCAAGGTCGTGGAGGTGCTGCGTGCCGCTGCGCCGGCCATCGTGCGCGAGATCGAGCTGTTCGATGTCTATCATGGCAAGGGCATCGACCCGGACAAGAAGAGTCTTGCCTTCAGGGTATCGATGCAAGATACTCAGCGCACACTCGAAGAGGGCGAAGTTGAGGCAGTCGTCACACTACTTGTCAGGCAGGCCGAAGCGGTACTCGGCGCACGCCTGCGTGGAGCAGGGGACTGACATGACTTTGACGAAGGCCGAACTCGCCGATCTGCTGTTCGATCAGGTCGGGCTGAACAAGCGCGAAGCCAAGGACATGGTCGAGGGCTTTTTCGAGGAGATCCGGATGGCGCTCGAGCGGGGCGACAGCGTGAAGCTGTCGGGCTTCGGCAACTTCCAGTTGCGTGACAAGCCCCAGCGCCCCGGGCGCAATCCCAAGACTGGCGAAGAGATCCCGATCACCGCCCGGCGGGTGGTCACCTTCCATGCCAGCCAGAAACTGAAGGCCGCGGTGGAGCAACTCAGCGATGCAAGCAAGCAGCCCTGAAATCGGCGTCGAAGCGCTGCCGCCAATTCCGGCGAAGCGCTATTTCACGATCGGAGAGGTCAGCGACCTTTGCTGCGTGAAGCCTCACGTCCTGCGCTATTGGGAGCAGGAGTTCACCCAGCTCAAGCCGGTCAAGCGGGGCGGCAACCGCCGTTACTACCAGCACCATGAGGTTCTGCTCATCCGGCGCATCCGGCAGCTGTTGTACCAGGAGGGTTTCACCATCTCCGGTGCGCGCAATCGCCTCGGCGAGTCTGCGATCCAGGAGCAGGAGAACGGGGTCGAGGTCGAGCGATACAAGGCGGTGGTGGCCGAGGTCCGTGCAGGCTTGGTCAAGGTGCTCGAGGTCTTGCGTGCATGAGCAATATTTCGGAAGCAGTTTCTGGTAATTTCTGAAAACGCTGCTATAATGGCGGCTTGTGTCGGGGCGTAGCGCAGCCTGGTAGCGCACTTGCATGGGGTGCAAGGGGTCGCGAGTTCGAATCCCGCCGCCCCGACCAATCAAACAAACCGGCCTTTGCCGGTTTTTTTGTTTTCACCGCTCGCTGCCCGGCAGTGGCAGCACGCTGTGCTAACATTTCTTCCCCTGCCGCATCAGACGGCACTCTGCTCCGATTTCAGATGCGTATCCTGGTCAGCAACGACGACGGTTATTTCGCCCCCGGGATTGCGGCGCTCGCCGAAGCCCTCGGCACCCTCGGTGAGGTCACGGTGGTCGCGCCAGAGCGCGATCGCAGCGGGGCCAGCAACTCGCTCACGCTCGATCGTCCGCTTTCGCTGAAGCGTACGGCCAACGGCTTTTATCATGTCAACGGCACGCCGACCGACTGCGTACACCTGGCTGTCACGGGCATGCTCGAGCATCTCCCGGACATGGTTGTCTCGGGTGTCAATCATGGCGCCAACATGGGTGACGATACGGTCTATTCCGGAACCGTCGCCGCCGCAACCGAGGGCTTCCTGCTCGGCGTACCCTCGATCGCAGTGTCCCTGGTGAGCAAGTCGGCAAGCGATTTCACATCGGCTGCGCGTGTCGCGCGTGACCTCGCCGAACGCTTCATGCGTAACCCGTTTCCGCATCCTGTCCTGCTCAACGTGAATGTGCCCGATGTGGCGTACGACCGTCTGCAAGGTGTCAAGGTCACCCGCCTGGGCAAGCGCCACAAGGCCGAGCCCGTGGTGCGTAGCGTGACCCCGCGCGGCGACACGGTTTACTGGGTGGGCGCTGCGGGCGGCGCGGCCGACGCTGGTGAGGGCACGGATTTTCATGCGGTCGCCAATGGCTTTGTCTCGGTGACGCCGCTGCAGATCGATCTCACCCACACCGGCCTCATTTCGCCGGTATTCGACTGGTTGAAGCAGTGATCGCAAGGACTGGCGACGCTGGGCAGGCGACACGCGCGCGTGCGCGCATGGTGGAGCGGCTGCGCAGCCAGGGTATCCGTGACGAGCGCGTGCTCGCTGCCATGCAGGCCATACCGCGTCACGCCTTTGTCGACGAGGGTCTGGCGTTCAGCGCCTACGACGATACGCCGTTGCCGATCGGCTATCAGCAGACCATCTCGCAACCCTTCGTGGTCGCCAGGATGATCGAGCTGTTGCAGGCTGGGCGTTCGCTGGGGCGTGTGCTCGAAGTGGGGGCAGGCTGTGGCTATCAGGCTGCGGTGTTGTCCCGACTCGCGACCGAGGTTTACGCTGTCGAGCGCATACGGCCCTTGCTCGATCGTGCGCGCGCGAACCTGCGGCCCTTGCGGCTTCCCAACGTACGCCTGAAACTTGCTGACGGTAGTCTGGGTCTTCCAGAGGCGGCACCGTTCGACACCATCATCGTTGCGGCGGCGGCTCTGGGCCTGCCCCCTGCGCTGAAGGAACAATTGGCGCCCGGTGGGCGTCTGATCGTGCCGGTCGGGGGCGGCGAACAACGTTTGCTCCTGGTAGAGCGACAAGGCAACCTATTCCGGGAAACGTGGCACGAGGCAGTCCGCTTCGTTCCGCTTCTCGGAGGTACAGAATGAGAGACGGTATTTTCGGATGCAAACACGTTCAAGCTCGATAGCGATTTTGCTGGCGGTTGGCCTTCTCGCCGGCTGCGCCTCCAAGGTGACGGCGCCGGTTCGCGACGGCAGTGGTGTAGTGGCACCGGCTGCGCCTGTCGGGGGCGTGCCGGCCCAGCCTCAGGGGCTGCATACCGTGCGCCAGGGTGAGACCCTGCTCGCGATCGCGCGCCAGTATGGGGTGACGCTCCCCGAGTTGGTGTCGTGGAATGGCATCACCGATCCCAATCAGCTTCGGGTCGGCCAGACCCTGCTCGTCGCGCCGCCGGGCACGGTGACCGCGGCCGTCACGCCCGTGCCCTTGCCCGCGACCGGTGCGATCGCCACCCCTGTTCCGCCCAGCGGCGCGGACGCTGGCGTGGTGCCGCTCAAGCAGGAGCCGGTGGGTGGCCGTGTGACCATCGCCGAGCCGGTCGTGCCGCCGCCCGCGCCGACTGTTGCACCGCCCGCTGGGCCCGCGGTCAGTGGGCAATGGCGATGGCCGGCCAATGGGGCGATCCTCGCCGGATTCAACGAGGCGACCAACAAGGGTGTGGATATCGCCGGTCGTGTTGGCGATCCGGTCCATGCCGCGGCCTCGGGCAAGGTGGTGTACGCTGGCAGCGGTCTGCGTGGTTATGGCAAGCTGATCGTCATCAAGCATAATCAGGAGTACAACTCCGTGTATGCTCACAACGACAAGCTGCTCGTCAAGGAAGACGACGAGGTGGTGCAGGGACAGAAGATCGCCGAGCTGGGCAGTTCGGAAGCCGATCGACCCAAGCTGCACTTCGAGATTCGCAAGCAGGGCAAGGCCGTCGATCCGATGGGATACTTGCCCGCACGATAAGGGGGACGCATGGAGGAGCCGGCAAGTCTTGACGACCTGGAGAGTCATGAACCGGATCTTCCGCCCGAAGTGGAGGTGTTTGCCAGTCACCCCACGCCGGTCGTCGAGAACGATTTTTTCAGTGACGTCACGCAGCTCTATCTGAACGAGATCGGTGCCAACCCGCTGCTCTCGGCAGAAGATGAGTTGCGCTTGGCTCGCTGCGTGCGCAGCGGCGACTTCGAGGCGCGCCAGACCATGATCGAGCGCAATCTGCGCCTGGTCGTCAATATCGCCAAGCATTACCTCAACCGCGGCATTCCCTTGCTCGATCTGGTCGAGGAAGGCAATCTCGGGCTCATGCACGCGCTGGAGAAGTTCGATCCCGAGCGTGGCTTCCGCTTCTCGACATACGCGACGTGGTGGATCCGCCAGAATATCGAGCGCGCGATCATGAACCAGTCGCGCACGATCCGTCTGCCGGTGCATGTGGTCAAGGAGCTCAACCAGGTCCTGCGTGCGCAGCGCAGTATCGAGGCCGCCTCGAATGGCATTTCGACGCTCGAGGATATCGCGGCGCGGCTGGGGAAGACGGTCGAAGAGGTTCGCAGTACCCTCGCGTTGAGCGAACACACGGCCTCGCTCGACGCGCCGCTCGATATCGATCCGAACCTCTCGATCGGCGAATCGCTCGCCGACGAGCACCAGCCTACGCCCGAGATACAGATTCACTGTGCGGAGATCGAGGATCTGGTACGTGCATGGATCAAGATGCTCAGCGAAAAGCAGCGCATGGTGATCCGGCATCGTTACGGTATCGACGAGTGCGAACTGCTGACCCTGGAAGAGCTCGCCAGCCGGCTCGAGCTTACCCGTGAGCGCGTACGCCAGATCCAGCTCGAAGCGCTGGGTCAGTTGCGTCGCATCCTGAAGCGGCACGGCATCTCGCGCGACGCACTGCTTTAGCGTTTGTCCTGCCGGCGCGGCTCAGCGCGGGAAAGTGCGCAGATAAAGCTCGCGGCTCGCGTAGGCCATGACCGGCAGGCTGACGAGCAGCAGCGGCAGGAACAGGGCGCTGGCGATGATCACCAAGGACAATACGCCGGCCCAGCACATCATCACGGCGAAGCGGCCGAACACCGCGCGTACGCTCGCGACCACGCCGGAAACAAGTTGCGCCCGGCCATCGAAGATGAGCGGTAGCGAGAACGCCGACACGGCGAACAGGATGAATGCCAGCACGGCACCCATGATGGCGCTGTACCCGGCATAACTGACGACGATCTCCTCTAGGTGGAGCAGGCGCAGGAAGCCGATCGGCTCACGCCCGACCATGAAGCCGTAAAGAATGCCGGCGTCGGTGATCCATATGAGGAACAGCAGCCCGCACACGAACGAGATCACCCACCCGCCGCGTGGCAGTTGCCTGAAGCCGTCCCACACGTCGCCCACGCTTGGCCGTCGGCCAGCGCGGAGCTTGTCCGCCACCGAAAAGAACCCGGCAAGCAGCGCCGGCCCCACGAGCATGAAGCCGCCCGCCAGCGACAAGCTCATCGGTGCGATGGTCGCGAACTCGAGGACGACGTACATGAGCAGGCCCAGCGCGACGAAGACGCCGGCGAAGGCGCTACTGAGTCCTGGTGCAGCGCGATACTGTGCAATACCCGTCGCGATCGCCGCCTTCAGGTCGGCGAGTGTGAGCGGCGCAGGCTGCAGGGTGGCCGCGGATTCGGTGTTCGGCATCGGGCTCATCGCTGTGTTCCTCAGCGCCTCTGGGCGCGGACCTCGTCTACCAGGCGCCGCAGCCTGAGGGCCTCGGCAAGCTCATATACCGACATCGCGTAGAAGCTGCTGCGATTGTAGCGTGTGATGACATAGAAGTTGCGGTAGCCGAACCAGTACTCGGTGTCTGCGCCGGGCGTTTCGAGGTCCACCAGGGTTGCCGTGGCTGCCGCGCTGCCGCCGTCGAGGGTGGACACGCCGGCAGCGCTGAGGGTGGCAGGGTCCAGAGCTGGCTCGATGCCGGCGGCTACGAGCATTGCTGCGTCGGTGGTCGGCGCCAGCCGGGCGCGCTCGGCGACGGGGGCGCCAGTCTGCCAGCCATGCACCTTGAGGTAATTCGCTACGCTGCCGATGGCGTCGATGGCGTCGGATTCGAAGTCGATCCGGCCGTTGCCATCGAAGTCGACCGCGTAGGCAAGCACGCTGCTGGGCAGGAACTGGGGATAGCCGAGAGCTCCCGCGAAGGAGCCGGTGAAGCTGTCCGGTGCGCGGCCCTGCTGGCGTGCGAGCACGAACAGCGACTCCAGTTCGCGGCGGAACAGCTCGGCCCTGGGCGGATAGTCGAAGGCCAGGGTGGCAAGGGCCGACAGCGTCTCGAAGTTGCCGGTCTGGCGGCCATACACCGTTTCCACGCCGATGATGGCTACGATGACCTCGGCAGGTACGCCGAAGCTGCGCTCGGCGCGTGCCAGTTCGTGCTCATGCTCGCGCCAGAAGGCGAGGCCGCCCTCGATCCGGGTGCGGTCCAGAAAGCGGCTGCGGTAGTTCTGCCATGACCTGGCGCCGCGGCGCGCAGGCGGGGTGATCAGGCGAATGACGCTGGCGTCGTGGCGGGCGCGGCCGAGCGCATCGTGGAGCTCGGCTGGGTCGAAATCGTGGCGGGCGGCGACCTCGGCTATGAAGCTGCGCGCATCATCGCGGTCGGCGTAGGAGGCAAGCAGGGGGGCAGGCAGGGCAAGTGCAAGCAGTGCTGCGAGCTGGCGCAGCGGCCTGGAGGCTGAGAGGCGGGGCATGGCATTCGGTGGCTACGGGTTGCGAAGGGCATCGATGCGGTGGCGCAGGGCATTGAGCGCGTCCTTGTCGACGTCCCGACCATACCGCAGGCTGGCGTAGCTTGCACAGATCGTACGTAACGCATCTGCCTGCCCGGGGCGCGCGCGCGCGAGCCGGTCGGCGTAGTCGAGCGGGCCTTCCCACGGTTCGCGCCCCAGTCCCTGACGCGCCATGCGAGTGCAGAAGCGGGCCCACTGTCGCTCCAGAGGGTCCTGCGCACGCCGCTGCCTGATGGCCCACAGATAAAGCACGCCGAACAGTGCCGCGGTGGCCAGGCTCAGGATTGCAGCAAGCGTGGTCGCATCGACGCGCTCGAACCCGATGCGGGCGAGCAGGGCGCGCTGGCGCTCGGTGTCATAACCCAGCACGCGCTGGTTCCAGGCATTCGATACCGCCTCCCACTGATCGCGCAGCGCGCGTAGCCATTCCATGTCGGCGCGCAGCATCAGCGGCAGGCCGTCGAACTCGGCAAGCGCAGCCGCGAGACCGTCGTCGATGCGTTGGGGGGCGGCGAGCGCGGTAGGGTCGATGCGCACCCAGCCGCTGCCGGCGAGCCAGACCTCGTTCCAGGCGTGCGCATCGGACTGACGCACGACGAGGTTGCCGTCGACCGGGTTGATCTCGCCGCCCTGGTAGCCGGTCACCACCCGTGTCGGCACGCCGGCAGCGCGCATCAGCACGGCGAACGCCGAGGCGAAGTGCTCGCAGAAGCCTCTGCGTGTGTCGAACAGGAACTCGTCCGCACTATGGCGACCGAGCAGAGGCGGGCGCAGCGTGTAGATGTAGCGGCCCGAGCGCAGGTAGTCGATCACGCGCGCCAGTGTCTCCCGGTCGGATGCCGCACCCGCGGCCAGTTCGGCCGCAAGCGCGCGGCTGCGCGGGTTGCTGTCGGCCGGTAGGCGCAAGGCGGCCGACAGCACGTCGGCGTCCTCCTCGAGCCCAGTGAGGATGTCAGGGTAAGCGGTGAGTGCAAGGCGGCTACGTACGCGCAGCGGGGTCACCGCCAGGGCGTGGTAGTCGCTTGCATGGCGTATCGCCGGACTTGCGCTGCCGGCAAAGTCGAGGGCAAGCAGCCAGCGCCGGTTGTGGGGTTCGAGGGTGAGGGTGTAGTCGAGCCGAGGTCCGGACACCACGTAGAACGGCGTCTCGGCCTCAACGAAGGGGGCTGCGCGCCAGGTGCGGCCGTCGAACTCGGTGAGCACCGGGCCGCGCCAGTAGCGTTGGGTCGGCGCGGGCGGTGCGCCGTCGAACACCGCGCGCATGACGATCGCGCTGGACAGGCTCAGCTCGCTGATCGAGCCCGGGTCCATGGTTTCGGACAGACCCGTGCGCGCGCTGAACGCATCTGCAGGCAAGCCCCAGAGCGGCCCCTGCACGCGCGGGAACAGCACGAAGAACAGCAGCATGAAGGGCAGGCCCTGGGCGACCAGGAGTGTCGCCGTCCGCAGGTGTTCGCGTTGCGGTCCGCCCGGGTCGGCAAGCGCCACCAGCGCGCCCAGGGTGACCAGGCTTGCGCCCAGTGCGAGGGCGGCGACAGGCAAGGATTGATCTTCGAGGAAGATGGCGAGTTGCAGGAACAGGCACAGCAGCACCCCGGCGCGAATGTCGCGCGCTGCACGCGACTCGAGCAGCTTGAGGCCGAGCAGCAGGGCCAGCAGGGTCACGCCTGGTTCGCGGCCGAAAAAATGGCCGAATTCGAGGCGGACCCCCACGGCAACCGCTACCGCGACGGCAAGCAGCAGCAGGCGTGCCGGTGGCCGCTTGCCTCGCCACAGCAGCAGCCCGCGCCAGCACAGCAGCAGGGCTGCAAGAGCGCTCGCCCAGGCCGGCAGCCATAGCGCATGCGGGGCGAGGGTGAGCGCGGCGCCGCCCAACAGCCAGGCGCCCTGACGACGGTCCAGGGCGCGCTCCGGCGGCGCCGTTGAGTGGCGCCGGATGGGAAGGGCGCGCAGCAGCCGGCCGATCATGCCTCCTCCCGTGGCGCGCCAAAGCGGGCAAGCTCGCCGAGGCAGCACTCGAGGTGGGCCTTGCCCTGGCCGCTCGCGACTTCGCATCCGGGCAGTTTGAGAGCGTAGCGCCGGTTGTGTTGTTCTGCCGCGAGCAGCCAGGCTGTCAGGCGCGACAACCGGCGTTCATCGTCGAGCTGCTGTGGTAGCTGCGACCAGTCGAGCACGAGGTCGGGCGAACTCCAGCTGGCGTACGATTTCGTGAGCATCGGCCCGCCGCGCGCCAGTACCTTCCATGCAACGTGGCGCGGCGAGTCCGCGCTGCGGTGGGTGCGCAGGCCGGTGAAATCGTCGTCGCCGTCGCGGCTGCGTCCGCGCATTCCGGCATCGGCACCGGCATCTTCCGGCAGCGCGGGCGGATCCGGCTCGGGCGCAGGGTATACGACGCAGTGCTGCTCGGGCACGAATACGCTCCACGCCCGGATCAGGCCAAGCGGCCAGGTCGTCTGGATGACCGTGCGCCCAGGGCTGAGCTGGCCGCGCCGCGTCGTCGGGCAGGGCAGGCATACCCGGGTGAGCTGTGCGGGGCCGGTGTCGAAGCCGACCTGCTGGCCGTGTGCGCGCAGGCTGAGCGAAGGGCGCCGACGGTTACGCGTGTTATCGATGCTGAACACGAAGCCGGCGGTGTCGCCGCAGAACACGGGCTCGCAGCGCTCGGCGCGGATGGACAGGCCAAGCAGGTTGCGAAACGCATGCACCATGCTCGCCATGGCCGTCCCGCCGAGCAGGAACACGAAGCCGTAGCCGAGGCTGAGGTTGTAGTTGATCGAGGCCAGCAACATGGTCGCGAGGGCGGCGGCGAAGGCGAGTCCGGCCGGGGTAGGCAGTACGTAGATGCGTCGCTGCACCAGGCGGATCGGCGCCGGCTCCGGGGTGCCGATACGGAACAGCCAGCGCTCGGCCCGTTCCAGCATGCGCAGCGCGCGGCCTTGCCCTGGCCTCATCATCAGACGAGTTTGACCGCGTGCAGCAGACGCGTCAGCGTTGCCGCCGGTACCGGGCGGCCGTCGCCGGCCAGGTGCAGCCGATGGCCGGCGACGTGGGGGAAGAGGGTCTGCACGTCCTCGGGCAGGACGTGGTCGCGACCTTCGATAAGCGCCCAGGCGCGCGCTGCCGCGAGCAGGCCCAGGCCCGCGCGCGGGCTGAGTCCGCCGGCAAGCTCGGGGTTGCCGCGACTGGCCTCGAGCACAGCCTGAAGGTAATCGACCAGGGCCGCCGAGACATGGACACGCATGGCCGCCTGTTGCAACTCGACGAGCGCCGCCGGGCTGATCACAGCAGCCTGGCGCCCGAGCATGCCGCGCCTGTCTTCGCCCATCAGCAGCGCACGTTCGGCCTCGCGGTCGGGATAGCCCAGCCTGATACGCAGCAAGAAGCGGTCGAGCTGGCTCTCGGGCAGCGGGAAGGTGCCGATCTGGTGTGCCGGGTTCTGCGTTGCGATCACGAAGAAGGGCTCGGGGAGCGCGAAGGTGCCGCCGTCGGCGGTGACCTGGCCCTCCTCCATGGCCTCGAGCAGCGCACTCTGCGTCTTCGGGGTGGCACGGTTGATCTCGTCGGCGAGGATCAGCTGGGCGAACACCGGCCCTGGATGAAAGCGGAACGCGCTCGACTCGCGATCGAACACGGACACGCCCAGGATGTCGGCCGGCAGCAGGTCGCTGGTGAACTGGATGCGCTGGAACTGCAGCCCGGTGAGCCTCGCGAAGACATGCGCGAGCGTGGTCTTGCCCACGCCCGGAACGTCCTCGATCAGCAGGTGGCCGCGGGCAACGAGGCAGGCAAGGGCGAGACGCAGCTCCCGGTCCTTGCCGAGGATGATCCGGCCTGCTGCTTCGAGCAGGCGATTCGCATGGTGCAGGGGCATCGTGGCGCGTACTGTGAAATTGGCTTGGAAGCGGTGATAATAGACGACAAAGAGCAGCGCTCCCGCGGCCAGGGGTGACGTTGCCAGGTCAATAATGGGCCCGGGCGCGCACGCGCCACTTGAGGCCGAATCATTGTTCTCGAGATGAGAGGGAGGAGTATGACGACGACGGCATTCATCACGCATCGTGACTGCTGGCTGCACGACATGGGATCGATGCACCCCGAATGCGCGGACCGGCTGTCGGCGATCAACGACCGGCTCATCGCGGCTGGTCTGGACATGTACATCTCCTTCTACGACGCGCCCGTTGCCGAGCGCGAGCAGATTCTGCGCGTACATCCGGCCGAGTACCTGGACGACCTCGTGGGCAACGTGCCCGAGCACGGCATTCGCCACCTCGATCCGGATACCGCGATGTCGCCGGGCACGATGAAGGCGGCGCTGCGCTCGGCCGGTGCCGGGGTGTTCGCCACCGACCTGGTCATGAAGGGCGAGATCGAGAATGCCTTCTGCGCCGTGCGTCCGCCCGGCCATCATGCCGAGCGTGCGAAGGCGATGGGCTTCTGCTTCATGAACAACGTCGCCATCGCAGCACGGCATGCGCTCGAGGCCCATGGCCTCGAACGCGTCGCGGTTGTCGACTTCGACGTTCACCATGGCAACGGCACCGAGGACATCTTCCGCAACGATCCGCGGGTGATGATGGCGGGGATCTTCCAGCATCCCTTCTACCCCTACAGCGGAACGGACAATCCGCCCGCGCACATGTGCAACGTGCCTTTGCCGGCGGGGACCCGCGGCGATGCGTTCCGCCAGGTCTTCAGCGATGTCGTCGTACCGGCGCTGCGCAGCCACAACCCGCAAATGATCTTCATCTCTGCCGGCTTCGATGCCCACTACGAGGACGACATGGGCTCGCTTGGCCTGGTCGAGGCCGACTACGTGTGGGCGACCGAGCAGATCAAGGGGGTCGCTGCGGACTGTGGGCATACCCGCATCGTGTCCATCCTCGAGGGCGGTTATTCGCTGTCGTCGCTGGCGCGCTCGGTCGTTGCCCACATCAAGGCGCTTGCAGACCTTTGAGCCTGCCGCTGCGGGCCAGCCTCGCGTGCGTGACCTCCACGCGCGCGAGGCTGGCCCGAATCCGGCGATCGGTTAGAATCGAATCTTTTACGCACGCCCCCACGCCATGATTACCGGATCGCTTGTCGCCATCGTCACGCCCATGCATGACGACGGCAGTCTTGATTTCCCGAGCTTGCGCAAGCTCATCGACTGGCACATCACCGAAGGTACGGACGGCATCGTCATCGTCGGCACCACTGGCGAGTCGCCGTCGGTCAGCGTCGATGAACACTGCGAGTTGATCCGCTGCACCGTCGAGCACGTGGCTGGGCGGGTCCCGGTCGTCGCCGGAACAGGTGCCAACTCGACATCCGAGGCGGTCGAACTGGCTCGTTTTGCTGCCCGTGCCGGCGCCGATGCCCACCTGTCGGTCGTCCCCTACTACAACAAGCCGTCGCAGGAAGGCCTTTACCGGCACTTCCGCACCATTGCCGAGGCGGTCGAACTGCCGCTGATCCTCTACAACGTGCCCGGGCGCACGGTTGCAGATCTCGGCAACGACACCACGCTGCGGCTGGCCGAGATCCCCAACGTGGTCGGCCTCAAGGACGCTACCGGTAACCTCGATCGCGCCTGCGACCTCATCGAGCGCGCGCCGGCGGGCTTCGGCCTCTACAGCGGCGACGACATGAGCTCTGCCGCCTTCCTGATGCTGGGCGGCCATGGCGTCATCTCGGTCACCGCAAACGTGGCGCCGCGTGCCATGCACCAGCTGTGCGCAGCGGCCGCTGCGGGTGACATGAAGACCCTGCGTGAAACCAATGCTGCGCTCACGGGTCTGCATCGCGACCTGTTCTGCGAAGCGAACCCCATTCCGGTCAAGTGGGCGGTTGCTCGCATGGGCCTGATCGGCGATGGCATCCGCCTGCCGCTCACGCCCTTGGCCGAGGCGTACCACGAGCGTGTGCGCAAGGCCTTGAGCAAGGCCGGCATCCAGTTCTGAACCGAAACCCTCTGTCCAGGTATTCCATGAATCGTTCCACGCGCACTTCCCTTTCCCTGGTCGCGCTCTCGCTGGCGCTTGGCGGCTGCTCGACTTCGATGTTCGAAGGCAAGCGCATCGACTACAAGAGCGCACGCCAGATCGAGCGGCCGCTCGAGGTTCCGCCCGACCTGACCGCGCCGCGGCGCGACGACCGCTTTGCCGTGCCGGATACCGCGGGCACCGGCATCGCGACCTACTCGGCCTATGAGGCCGACCGTGCGGGACGCTCGACGGTCGCGAGCGGGAGTCCCGAAGTGCTGGCCGGCTCCGACACCATGCGCATCGAGCGCGCAGGCAGCCAGCGTTGGCTCGTGGTCGGTGGCAATGCCGCCGAGTTGTGGCCCAAGGTCAAGGACTTCTGGCTCGAGATGGGGTTCATCCTCAACATCGACAGCCCGGAAATCGGCGTGATGGAAACCGATTGGGCCGAAGACCGTGCCAAGATTCCGCAGGACTTCGTGCGTTCGACCATCGGCCGCGTACTCGACGGCCTGTTCTCGACCCCCGAGCGCGACAAGTTCCGTACCCGCTTCGAACAGGGCAAGGACGCCGGGACGCTGGAGATCTACGTCAGTCACCGCGGCATGATCGAGATCTATCCGACTGAGGCGAAGGACTCGACCATCTGGCAGCCGCGTCCTGCCGACCCCGAGCTCGAGGCCGAGATGTTGCGGCGCCTGATGGTGCACCTCGGGGCCGAGGAGGCGCGTGCCGAGGCTGCACTGGTTGCGCCAGCCGCGCCCGAGCGCGCGCGAGTCGTTTCCGCGGCCGATGGTCAGGCTGCGTTGCAGGTCGAGGAGCCCTTCGACCGCGCTTGGCGCAGGGTTGGCCTCGCACTCGACCGCATCGGCTTCACGGTCGAGGACCGCGACCGCGCACAGGGCCTGTACTACGTCCGCTACGTTGATCCGGATGCGGACAACCGCAGCCCCAACAAGGGCTTCCTGTCCCGTCTCGCGTTCTGGCGCAGTGACGACAAGCCGGCCCAGGCTGGCAGTGAATACCGCCTGCGTGTGGAAGGGCAGGGCGACGCATCGCGCGTCAGCGTGCTCAGCCGCGAGGGCGGCGTCGATAACTCGGACACCGCTCGCCGCATGCTGGGCCTGCTGCAGCAACAACTGCGCTGATCGACACTGCGCACGAAACAAAAAAGCCGGCGCAAGCCGGCTTTTTTGTTGGGTGGCGAGGGCGACTCAGTCCTTCGCCGCCTCCTTGGCAGCGCCGACGGCTGCGCCGGCCGCTTCCTTCGCCGCGTCCACCGCAGCGGCCGCTTCGGCCTTTGCTGCTTCGGCGGCGTCCTTGACCTGTTCGACCGCAGCAGCAGCTTCTTCCTTGACCGCTTCGACTGCGGCGTCGGTTGCCGACTTGGCCTCTTCGGCGCCTTCCTTCGCTTCTTCGACCGCGGCTGCAGCTTCTTCCTTGGCAGCTTCGGTTGCGGCAGCGGCGGCTTCACCCGCAGCAGCTGCGCTTTCCTTGGCGGCCTCTACGGCCTGTGCTGCCGACTCCTTCATCTGTTCCTGAGCCGAAGGCGGAGCCTGGACGGCGGGCTCTTCCTTCTTGCCGCAAGCGGCAACGGCAACGGCGACGAGGGCGGCAACGAGAAGGGGATGCTTCATCACGTGTCTTCCTTTTGTAGAAGGGATTCTTGGTTTGTGTAGGTGTCTGCCAACCTCGAGGGCTGACTGGACGCGGGCATATTAGCATGTATGGCTGCTCGGACTGCTGCAGCGCAATAGCTCTCGGGTTGTTGACAACATGCTTGTAAACAATGGCTTGGCGTTTTGGTTTCGAGCGACTTTGTATCCGGATGTCAGATGCCGGGTGTGCTCGGGTGCTGCACCGGGGTGCCGCGCGCGGTGCTGCGCTCCCGCGGTAGAATCGCCCTCCCGAGTTTCCCGCCCCGCCTGCGCACCGTCATGAGCATCGCCACCATCGAATCACTCGACCACGAAGGCCGTGGCGTTACCCATGTCGGCGGCAAGACCGTCTTCATCGAAGGCGGTCTCCCCGGAGAGCGTGTCGAGTACGAGGTCCAGCGCAGCCGGCCGAACTACGAACAGGCGACTGCGGTGCGAATCCTGCGCTCCAGCGCCCAGCGGGTCGAGCCGCGGTGCGCTCACTTCGGTGTGTGCGGCGGCTGTTCGATGCAGCACCTCGACCCGCTCGCCCAGGCCGCGGCCAAGCAGCGCATCCTGGAAGATGCGCTCTGGCATATCGGCAAACTGCGGCCCGCCATCATCTATCCGGCAGTCAATGGACCGGCCTGGGGCTACCGCTATCGCGCCCGTCTTGGCGTTCGCCTCGTGCCGAGCAAGGGCGGCTTGCGTATAGGCTTTCACGAGCGGCGTTCAAGCTACATCGTTGACATGCGCGAGTGCCCGGTTCTTCCCGCAGGCATCTCGGCCCTGCTGCCGCGCCTGCGCGAGATGATCGCCGGCTTGTCGATCGCCGACCGCCTGCCGCAGGTGGAGATCGCGATCGGTGACGACACTACGGTGTTCGTGTTCCGCAACCTGCAGCCCTTCAGCCGCGCAGACGAGAAGCGCATCGCCGCCTTCGCCGCAGCCGAGGGCATCCAGGCCTGGATGCAGCCGGGCGGGCCAGACACGGCCATACCTTTCGATCCGTCCGCCGAGCGTGCGCTGCATTACACGCTGCCCGAGTTCGACGTGCGCATGGACTTCCGCCCGACCGACTTCACCCAGGTCAACGTACACATCAACCGCCTGCTCATCCGCCGCGCCATGCAACTGCTCGCGCCGCGTGCGGGTGAGCGCATCGCCGACCTGTTCTGCGGCCTGGGCAACTTCAGCCTGCCGATCGCGCGTCTTGGGGCCCGGGTCATTGGCGTCGAGGGCAGCGATGCCTTGGTCGCGCGCGCACTCGACAATGCCCGCCGCAATGGCCTCGACAGCCTCACCGAGTTCCACGCCGCAAACCTCTTCGAGGCCACCGAGGACAGCCTGGCCGCGCTCGGCCCGCTCGACAAGATGCTGATCGATCCGCCGCGCGAAGGTGCGATTGCGGTAGCGAAGGCGCTTGGCGGTGAGCATTCGCCAGCGCGCATCGTGTATGTGTCCTGCAACCCGGCGACGCTGGCACGCGACGCCGCCGTGCTGGTGCGCGAGAAGGGCTACGTGCTGCGTGGGGCGGGCATTGCCAACATGTTCCCGCAGACCTCGCATGTGGAGTCGGTCGCGCTCTTCGAGCGCGGCTGAAAGAGTGGGCCGGGTCGCTGTAGCGAGGGTTCACATTTGCCCCCCGTGCTGGGAGAATGGCGCGCCGTTTGTCCGTAATTATGAATACAAAATGAGCTCGTGGTGAGTCCCGCATCAGACCCTCGATTCCCGTCCACTGCGGGCGAAGCGCCGAACGCTGCTTGGCAGCGCCGCAGCCTCGCCAGCGTATGGCACCCCTGCACCCAGATGCAGCGCGCGCAGACGGTGTCGCCGCTGCCGATCGCGCGCGCGAGCGGGCCGTGGCTGTACGACTACGAGGGCGGGCGCTATTTCGACGCCAACAGCTCGTGGTGGGTGAACCTGTTCGGCCATGCCGACGCCCGCCTCAATGCCGCGCTGCGCGACCAGCTCGATACCTTGCCCCATGTCATGCTGGCCGGTTGCACCCATGCGCCGGCGGTGGAACTGGCCGAGCGCCTGAACGCGCTCACTGGTGGCGTCCTCGGCCATGCCTTCTATGCCAGCGACGGTGCCTCTGCGGTCGAGATTGCGCTCAAGATGAGCTTCCATGCGTGGCGCAACCGCGGGCGCGGCAACAAGCGCGAATTCGTCTGCGTGCGCCAGGGCTATCACGGCGAGACCCTGGGCGCGCTGGCCGTCACCGACGTCGCCGTGTTTCGCGACGCCTACGACCCGCTGCTGATGCGCGCCCACCTCGTCGCCTCGCCCGATGCACGGCTTGCTGCCGCGGGCGAGAGCCCGGCCGACGTGGCCGCGCGTGCGCTGGCCGAGGTGCGCGCCCTGTTCGAGTCCCGTCACGAACACATCGCTGCCTTCATCGTCGAGCCACTGGTGCAATGCGCTGCCGGCATGGCGATGCACGACCCGGCCTATCTGCGCGGCTTGCGCGCCCTGTGCGATGACTACGAGGTGCACCTGATCGCCGACGAGATTGCCGTGGGCTGTGGCCGCAGCGGCAGCTTCTTCGCCTTCGAGCAGGCAGCCGCGCCCGCCCAGCCCGCCGTATGGCCGGATTTCGTGTGCCTGTCCAAGGGCATCAGCGGTGGCTACCTGCCCTTGTCGCTGGTGCTCACGCGTGACGAGATCTATCGCGTCTTTCTCGATGACGACATCGCACGCGGCTTCCTGCATTCGCACTCCTATACCGGCAACGCGCTGGCGTGCAGGGCGGCGCTGGCCGTGCTCGACCGCTTTGCCGAGGACGATGTGATCGCGCGTAACCGCGCACCTGCCGCCGCGCTGAGCGCGGCGCTGGCGCCGCTGGCCGAGGATGAACGTATCGAACACCTGCGCCAGCGCGGCATGATCTGGGCCTTCGATGTGCGCGAGCCCCATGCCGGCGAGCGCTTCGCCGAGCGCTTCCACCTTGCCGGCAGGGCCAGGGGGCTGCTGATCCGCCCGATCGGTCGCACCGTGTATCTGATGCCGCCCTACGTGCTCGATGACGAACTCGCGGCCTGGCTGGCCGCCCGCACCCTCGACACCCTTGAACAGACCCTGGCCGATGCGGCCCAGGCCGCGCCTCATCATGTTGCTCGAACACCTGAACCGCCGACTGCGTGAGCGCGAGGCGGCCGCACTGTGGCGGCAGCGGCGTGTCGTTGACTCAGCGTGCGCGCCCCTCCAGCATCTGGCCGAGGGCGGTGAGGGCACGCGTACGCTCCTTGCCTTCTGCAGCAACGACTACCTCGGCCTGGCCGCGCATCCGGCGCTGATCGACGCGCTTGCCGCGGGCGCGCGGCGCTGGGGCGTGGGCAGCGGCGCATCGGCACTGGTGAGCGGCCACGCCACGCCCCATGCGGCGCTGGAGGATGAACTCGCGCGCTGGCTGGCGCCGTACATCCCGCAGGCGGCGGTGCTGGGCTTCTGTTCGGGTTACATGGCCAACCTGGCCTTGCTCACCACCCTGGCCGACGCTGAGGCGGTGATCTTCGCCGACAAGCTCAACCACGCCTCCTTGATCGATGGCGGCCTGCTCGCCGAGGCCAGGATGCGGCGCTACCCGCATGCACGGCTCGACCTGCTCGACGCCATGCTTGCCGACAGCACCGCGGCGCTGCGGCTCATCGTCACCGATGCGGTGTTCAGCATGGACGGCGACATTGCGCCGCTGCCCGAACTGCTCGCCCTGGCCGAGCGCCACGATGCCTGGCTGATCGTGGACGACGCCCACGGCTTTGGCGTGCTGGGCGAAGGCGGGCAGGGCGCGCTCGCACATTTCGGCCTGCGCAGCGAACGCATCATCTACATGGGTACGCTGGGCAAGGCTGCGGGCGTGAGCGGTGCCTTCGTCGCCGCCCACCCGCTGGTTGTCGAAGCCCTGGTGCAGGGCGCGCGCAGCTATATCTACACCACGGCGCCGTCGCCGGCGCTCGCCCACACACAGTTGGCAAGCCTGGCGCTGATCGCGGGCGACGAGGGCGCGGCGCGGCGTGGCCACCTGAATGCGCTGGTCGAAGCGCTGCGCACCGGGCTCGCCGCCGTCATCGCCGCACACCCGCACTGCGGCTGGCGGCTCGCCGAGTCCGCGACCGCCATCCAACCGCTCATCGTGGGCGACAATGCCGCCGCGGTCGCACTGTCGGCGGCGCTCGAGGCGCGCGGGCTGCGCGTCCCCGCCATCCGTCCGCCCACCGTGCCGGCAGGCAGCGCGCGCCTGCGCATAACCCTGAGCGCGGCGCACAGCCGCGCCGACGTAGACCGCTTGTGCGCCGCACTGGCGCAACTCGCGAGCGAAGGAGAGCACCCTTGATCGACGCCTCAAAAGGCATCTTCGTCACCGGCACCGACACCGAAATCGGCAAGACCCGGGTCAGCGCGGCCATCGTTGCCCTGCTCGGCAAGTGCGGCCTGCGCGCCGCTGGCCTCAAGCCGATCGCCGCCGGTACCGAGCTTATCGATGGTGAATGCATCAACGAGGATGTGTACGCCTTGCGCGCAGCAGCCTCCATGCCGATCACCGCCGCTGAGATCTGCCCCTATCAGTTCGCCGCTGCCTGCGCACCCCATGTCGCCGCCGCGCTCGAAGGCCGGCGTATCGAGCGTGCCGGCGTGCTTGCAGCGGTCGCGGCCGTGGCGCAGCGTGCCGACCGCATCGTGGTCGAGGGTGTGGGCGGGTTCCGCGTGCCGTTGGGCGACGCCGCCGGCCCGGACGGGGCGTGGGACTCCGCCGACCTCGCTGTCGAGCTTGGCCTGCCGGTGCTGCTGGTGGTCGGCCTGCGTCTGGGGTGCATCAACCACGCCCTGCTCAGTGCAGAGGCCATCCGTGCCCGCGGCCTGCACCTGTGCGGCTGGGTGGCCAACACTGTCGACCCCGACATGCCGTGGGTTGCCGAGAACCTCGACGCACTTGCCCACGGGCTGGGCAGTGCGCCCTGCCTGGGCCTGATCCCGCGCCTGCCTGCACCGACGCCGGAGGCGATCGCGCCTTACCTCAACGTTCCCGCATTGCACACACTCTTCAAGACTCAAGACCTTACAACGGAGACACCATGAGCACTTTGGCCACCATCTCGCCCGAATCCCTGCGCCGCAGCGCCGCGCCCGCAACCCTTTCGCCCACGGGCCAGGCACGCTGGTCGGTGGAGGCAGTCGAAGCACTGTTCGCGCTGCCCTTCATGGACCTCGTGTTTCGCGCCCAGCAGGTGCATCGCGAACACTTCAACCCGAGCGAGATCCAGCTGTCGACGCTGTTGTCGATCAAGACCGGCGGCTGCGCAGAGGACTGCGGCTACTGCTCGCAGTCCGCGCACTTCGAGACCGACGTCAAGGCCGCCAAGCTGATGCCGGTAGACGAGGTGATCGCCGCCGCGCGCGCCGCCAAGGCCCAGGGTGCCAGTCGCTTCTGCATGGGCGCCGCATGGCGCTCGCCCAAGGCGCGCGACATGGAGCGCGTCACTGCGATGGTGCGCGAGGTGAAGGCGCTCGGCATGGAAACCTGCATGACCCTGGGCATGCTCGACCAGGACCAGGCGCAGTCGCTCAAGGAGGCTGGCCTCGACTACTACAACCACAACCTCGACACCGCGCCCGAGTACTACGGCAAGGTCATCGGCACGCGCACCTACCAGGATCGCCTCGACACCCTCGACAACGTGCGCTCTGCCGGCATCAACGTGTGCAGCGGCGGCATCGTCGGCATGGGCGAGACGCGTAGCCACCGCGCTGGCCTGATCGCCCAGCTGGCCAACCTCGAGCCCTGCCCGGAGTCGGTGCCGATCAACAACCTCGTGCCCATCCCCGGCACCCCGCTGGCCGGCGTCGATCCGATCGACCCGTTCGAGTTCGTACGCACCATCGCCGTCGCCCGCATCACCATGCCCACCAGCTACGTGCGCCTGTCCGCCGGCCGCGAGCAGATGGACGAGGCGCTCCAGGCGCTGTGCCTGATGGCCGGCGCCAACTCGATCTTCTACGGCGACCACCTGCTTACCACCCCCAACCCGCAGACCGGCCGCGACCGCAGCCTGCTCGAACGCCTGGACATGCGCATCCAGGGCCAGGACGCCTGACAGAGCGTCGCACGGCGCGGCAATGAGCTGCGCCGTGCAGCACCACACCGTCAACGGCCCGCAGCCGCACGAAACCCACTGTTGGAGCGGCGCCAGCCGCGAGATCTTTGGCGCGAACACTCACGCCTATCGCTCCCACTCCCTCGCGGCTGGCGCCGCTCCAAAAGTGGGGGCAAACGCTGGGGGGGGCGCTAGCATGGCTGCGGGAAATGGGTGACGCTTGCGGCAAATGCGCACCGTCGGCCCTTGCGCTATAATCCGCGGCCTTGCGGAGGCGTGGCAGAGCGGTTGAATGCAACGGTCTTGAAAACCGTCAGGGGTTTACGCCCCTCGTGAGTTCGAATCTCACCGCCTCCGCCACCCCCGTTTGCATGGTTCCGGCTCCTGCGCGCCCTTCTGTCGTGCGCACCTCAATCATCAATCGCCCTCCATCGTGCGGGCGAAAGCCGCCCACATCGAGCCTCCCCCCTTGGTCGACCGAGCCCCGCGAAGGGGGTGTCGCCGCTTCGCGGGTGGTGTCTCGCGGCGATCGGTAGCGGACGATCAATCCGGTCGCGCAGTTTGATCTTCGGGTAGGACGCTGCTATATCTTTGTCATGAGCATGGCTGTCGATGCCGCGCAGACCGAATTGATCGTCGGCTTGAGCGTCCGGCCCTTTGCCACCTGTGCAGCTGCAGATTCCACAACCTGGCAGCTTGTGGGCAAGCGGGTGCGGCAGCTTGCGGAGGGGGTAGGCATGGCAACCGATGCGTGCGGACTTTTTCTCGAAGAGGGTCCCGATGCCGTCCTGGTGGTTGATCCGAGGGGGACGGTGCTGTACTGGGGCAGTCGTGCCGAAGAGATCTTTGGCCACCGCGCGGATGAGGTGGTGGGGCGCGCGCTGAGCGAGATCCTGGTGCCCGCCGACGGTCTCGACGATGAGCGCGGGATGATGCGCGAGGTGCTCGAGAATGGCTACGCCGCGATCGAGTCATTGCGCCGGCGCAAGGATGGTTCGCTCCTCTACGTCTCCATCTTGTGCAGGACGGTGCCGGATGCCTCGGGGCAAGCCGAGCACGTCGTCGTCACCATCAAGGACGTCACCGAGCTCAAGGCCGCCCGCGATGCGAAGCTGATGGATGCGCGCTATCGGAACCTGCTCGAATCCATGCCGGACGGGATCGTGATGATCAATGCGGCCGGGTACATCGTATTCTCGAACAGTCAGGCCGAGGCCATGTTCGGTTATGCCTCGGGCACGCTACACGGGAGGATGGTCGAGTCGCTGTTGCCCGAGCGCTTCCGTGGCGCGCATGTGAGGCATCGCGTCACTTATTTCGGCCAGCTGCGCACGCGTACGATGGGGAGTGGCCTGGAGTTGTTCGGTCTGCGCCAGGATGGTACGGAGTTTCCGGTCGAGATCAGCTTGAGTCCGCTCGCGACGGATGAGGGCGCCTTCGTCATGAGCGCGATCCGCGATGTCAGCGGGCGAAAGAAGGCGGAGCAGAAGTTCCGGGGCTTGCTCGAGTCGGCTCCTGATGCGATGGTCATCGTCGACCGCGCGGGCCGCATCGTGCTGGTCAACACCCAGGCCGAGAGGCTGTTCGGCTACACGCGCACGGAGCTTGCCGACGAATCGATCGAGATGCTGCTGCCCGAGCGCTACCGTTCGCAACACCCGGGGCACCGCAAGGCCTTCTTCGCCGATCCGCGCGTGCGGCCGATGGGCGTGGGACTTGAGCTGTATGGCAGGCGCAAGAACGGCGACGAGTTTCCGGTCGAGATCAGTCTGAGCCCGCTCGAGACCGAGGATGGGATGCTGGTCTCCAGTGCCATCCGCGACATCACCGAGCGCAAGCGCTTCGAGTGCGCATTGCAGCAGAAGAACGTCGAACTGGCGCGGGCGAACGCGGCCAAGGACCACTTCCTCGCCAACATGAGCCATGAGCTGCGTACCCCGCTCAATGCGATCATCGGCTTCACCGGCACGCTGCTGATGAAGCTTCCGGGCCCACTCAACGAGGCGCAGCACAAGCAGTTGCGCACCGTGCAATCGAGTGCCCAGCATCTGCTTGCGCTGATCAACGACCTGCTCGACATTGCGAAGATCGAGGCGGGCAAGATAGAACTCAGCCCCGAGATCATCGATTGCCGGGCGCTCATCGACAATATCGTCGGGACCTTGCGCCCCGAGGCCGAGCGGCGGCGCCTGGATCTGAGCGTCGAGGCGCCGCCCGGAGCCTGCCCGCTCAGCACCGACCGGCGTGCGTTCAGCCAGATCGTGATCAACCTCGTGCAGAACGCCATCAAGTTCACCGAGGAAGGCTGCGTGGTCCTGCGCCTGGCGCGGATGCGGGAAGGTGCGGCGGAGGTGGTCGCAGTGACCGTGAGCGACACCGGCATGGGCATCAGCGAGGAGGACCAGACACGCCTGTTCGCGCCTTTCTCGCGCATTGCCGCGAAACGCGGCAAGGGCGCCGAGGGGGCCGAGGGCACCGGACTCGGTCTGCACCTCAGCCAGAAGCTTGCAGACGCGCTGGGCGGGCGGATCATTGTGCAGAGCGCGCCGGGCCGGGGCAGCAGCTTCACACTCGTGCTGCCGGGAGGATGACCATGGCTGCCCGCATCGTCATCGTCGATGACAACGAGGCCAACCTGGAACTGGTCGGCTACCTGCTGGAGGCGGGCGGCCACACCGTACTGCGTGCCGAGGACGGGGAGCAGGCGCTTGCGCTCGTGCATCAGCTGCCCCGCCCGGATCTGGTCATCAGCGACCTGAGGATGCCGGTGATGGACGGCTTCGAGCTGCTCAGCCGGATCCGTCAGGACGCGACCCTGGACGGGCTCCCCGTGATCGCGGTCACCGCGTTCTCGATGGCGGCCGATCGTACACGCGTGATGAATGCGGGCTTCGACGGCTACTTGTCGAAGCCCATCGTGCCCGAGTCTTTCATCGGCGAGGTTGAGAAGTTCCTGCAGGCCGGGCGGCGCCACGCGGGTTCATCGTCTGGGCCGTAAAGGAGCAGTGAGATGGCGAAGCTTCTGATCATCGATGATCATCCGGCGAATCGCGAGCTGATCGCCACCCTTGCCGGCTACGATGGTCATGAGACCTTCGAGGCTGGCGATGGCGCCGAGGGACTCGCCATCGTGCGGGCCGAGCGCCCGCAACTGGTGATCTGCGACATCCTGATGCCGACGATGGACGGATACGAATTCGTGCGTAGGCTGCGCGCGGAGCCGGCGATTGCCGACACCCAGGTGATGTTCTACACCGCGAACTACCATGAGCGCGAGGCGAGCAAGCTGGCGACGATTCTTGGCGTGTCGCGGATCCTTGCCAAACCCTCCGGCCCCGAGGCGATCCTCGCAGCCATTGACGAGGCTCTCGCGAACGAGCCCAAGGGGGCGGCTGCCGTAGGCACCGACGAGGCGTTCGACCGCGAACACCTGCGGGTGCTGACTGACAAGCTGGCCGAGAAGGCTGCCGAGCTCGAGCGTGCCAACCAGCGCCTCGCGGCGCTCACCGAGCTGAACCTGCAGTTGTCTGCCGAGCGGGATACCTTAGTGCTGCTCAACAAGGTGTGCCAGGGCGCGCGTTCGCTGACGGGAGCGCGCTACGCAATTCTCTGCTTCGAGCACCGCGGCAACGGCCGATCGATTTTCGTGCTCGGTTGCGGCCTGTCGCCGGAGCAGGCACAGGGGCTGCAGGGGCGCAGATTCGACGAGGGGCCGTTTCGGCGCGTGCTCGCCGAGCGCAGGCCCGTGCGCTTCGTCAATGCCGACGGGCGGCCTGAAGGTGTGGGGCTGCCGCGCGATTTCCCTGCCGTGCATTGCGGCGTTGCAGCGCCAATCGCTTCGGCGACCTCGGTGTTCGGCTGGGTCTGCTTGCTGGACAAGCTCGGTGCGTCGGAGTTTACCGCTGAGGACGAATGGATCTCGGGCGCCCATGCTGCGCAGGCAGGCCACATCTACGAAAACTGGAACCTCTACGGCCAGCTCGAGCGGCGGGCCGCAGACCTTGCGGGCGAGGTCGCGACCCGTGAGCGCGCCGAAGGACAATTGCGGCGGGTGCTGCGTGCCCGCAGAGTGATGGCCGAGTGCAACCGCACGCTCGTGCGTGCGACCGACGAGCGCCAGTTGCTTGAAGAAATGTGTGGTTTTCTCGTCGCGCTAGGCAACTACGGCTCGGCCTGGATTGGGATGGCGCGGCATGATCGGGATTGCACGATCGAGACCGTCGCGAGTGCGGGGGACGACACCGGGCAGCTGAACTCGTTCCGCCTCTCGTGGGCCGACAACGAGTTCGGCCGCGGCCCGGCGGGTGAGGCAGTGCGCACCGGCAAGCCTCAGGTGGTGCATGACATCGTCAGCGACCCGCGTGTCGTGCGCTGGCGGGCGGTGGCGCTCGAACGTGGCTTCAATGCTGCGGCAGTGCTCCCGCTGGCCCACGAAGCCGACAGCTTTGGCGTGCTGTGCATCGTCGCGGCCGAGAAGGATGCTTTCGACGCCGACGAGGTCGAGCTTCTCGTCGAACTCGCCGACGACATCGCCTACGGCATCCGCACCCTGCGCGCGCGCGCTGCCCAGCAACGCACCGAGGCGACGCTCAGGCTGCACAATCGTGCGATCGAAGAGAGCATCAATGCGATCGTCATCAGTGCGGCCGACCAGGCGGCCGACAATCCGATTCTCTACGTGAATCCCGCTTTCACGCTGATGACCGGTTATGGGCCCGATGAGGCGATCGGTCGCAATGCGCGCCTGCTGATCGGTCGCGACTGGGACCAAGCCGACATCGAGCGGCTGCGCGACGCTGTCCGCTGGGGACGCGATGCCCGCGTCACGCTGCGCTGCTATCGAAAGGACAGCAGCTTGTTCTGGAACGAGATCGCGCTGGCGTCGGTGCGCGATCACGGTGGCCGGGTGACGCACTTCATCGCCATCCTTAATGACCTGACCGAACGCATGCGCTACGAGGAGCAGCTCGAACAGCAGGCCAATCACGATGCGCTGACCGGCCTTGCGAACCGCAATCTCCTCAACGACCGACTGCAGCAGGCGATTGTCCATGCCGAGCGTAGTGCCTGGGCGGTGGCAGTGATGCTGCTCGACCTGGATCGCTTCAAGCTCGTCAATGACAGTCTCGGCCATACTGTTGGCGACGAGCTGATCTGCGAGGTCGCTCGTCGTCTCGCCGCTTGCGTGCGCCAGGGCGACACGGTGGCGCGGCTGGGTGGGGACGAATTCATGATCGTGCTGCCGGAACTCGGCGCCGAGGATGACGCGGCGACCATCGCGTCCAAGCTGTTGGTGGCCGTGGCGGCGCCGATGAGGCTGTCGGGGCATGACCTGGTTGTCAACGGTAGCCTTGGCGTGTCGCTCTACCCGCGTGATGGTGCGATCGTCCCGACCCTGGTGAAGAATGCCGACGTCGCGATGTACCGCGCCAAGGATCTTGGCGGCAATCGCTTCCAGTTCTACGCCCCCGAGATGAACGCGCGCACGCTCGAGCGGCTCGAGCTCGAAAACGGCTTGCGTTACGCACTTGAGCACGACGAACTGGAACTGCACTACCAGCCCAAGGTCGAGCTGCGCACCGGCTGCGTCGTCGGCGCCGAGGCGCTGATCCGTTGGCGCCACCCGTCCCTCGGGCTGATCCCGCCCGGCGACTTCATTCCGCTTGCGGAGGAGACCGGGCTGATCGTACCCGTCGGTGAGTGGGTGATTGCGACCGCGTGCCGGCAACTGCGCGACTGGCGCGAGCAGGGGCTGTGCGATGTGAGCGTCGCGGTGAATGTGTCGGCCCGCCAGTTCCAGCACGAGAACCTCGTCGGTGTGCTCGGAGCGGCGCTGTGCTCGTCCAAGGTCGCGCCGAAGCAGCTGCATGTCGAGGTCACCGAAAGCGGTGTGATGCGCAGCCCTGCGGCCACCATCGCCACGCTACGGGCTCTCAAGGCGCTCGGTGTGCAGATTTCGCTGGACGACTTCGGCACCGGCTACTCGAGCCTCAATTACCTCAAGCGCTTTCCCATCGACAGCATCAAGATCGACCGGACCTTCGTGACCGACCTCACGACCTCAGCCGAGGATGCCGCAATCGCGCTGATGGTGATCTCGCTCGCCCACAGTCTCGGCCAGACGGTGGTTGCCGAAGGGGTCGAGACACGGGCCCAGCTCGACTTCCTGCGCCGCCACAACTGCGATGAAATGCAGGGTTACCTTTTCAGCGCTCCGCTCGAGGCGGACGCCTTTGCCGCACTTGTGCGCGAGGGCCGCCGGCTGGGCTTCGGGTAGAGGAGGATTGACCTTCAAGGGGAACTCCTTTCGCACGTAAACTAAGGTCCTGCCCCGCGACCCATTGGCCCCGAGCCGCCTCCGTTTCATGCTGCGGCACGGGGCGATCGCGCGATAATCCGCCCTCCCGCACGCCTCGGTCCGCCTGCCATGTCCCGTCTCATCCTGCTCAACAAACCCTACGGCGTGCTGTGCCAGTTCTCTGACGAGGATGGGCGTCGCACGCTGAAGGACTATGTCGCCGTGCCGGGCGTCTATGCGGCGGGCCGGCTCGATACCGACAGCGAGGGCCTGTTGCTGCTGACCGATGACGGCGGGCTGCAGCACCGCATTGCGGATCCTCGCCACAAGCTGCCCAAGACCTACCTCGTACAGGTCGAAGGCGAACCCGACGATGCCGCCCTGGCGCGCTTGCGCGCGGGTGTGGACCTGGGCGACTTCCATACCAGGCCATGTGATGCGCGGCGCGTTGGCGAGCCTGACTGGCTGTGGCCGCGCGAGCCGCCGGTGCGTTTCCGCAAGAGCGTGCCGACAAGCTGGCTCGAGATCGTGCTGTGCGAGGGCAAGAACCGCCAGGTGAGGCGCATGACCGCGAAGGTGGGGTGCCCGACCCTGCGCCTGGTGAGGCTGGCGATCGGGCCGTGGACCCTGGACGGACTGGCGCCGGGGCAGTGGCGCGAGGCGGCTGCCGCCGACCTGCCGCCGCTACCCGGGGCGGGCGGGGGCGCGACGGCG